>USQA01000005.1 GCA_900556695.1 uncultured Clostridium sp. | reverse complement strand
TAATTTTTTCTTACCCATATTTTCAACTGATTCTACTTTTCCGTTTTCATTGATTAATCCTGTAAATTTTTCTTCTAAAGCTTTAAGTCCAGCTTCATCAACATTTGGATTAACAATGATAATACTTTCGTATTTATTCATTATTTTTCACCTCCCTTTGGATATAAAACCTACATTTTTTAATGTAAGTAGAGATTAAAAAATAGCCATGTATTTTTTAACATAGCTATTTTACTATATTTGGGAACAAAATTCAAGTGTTTTGGTAAAATTTATATATAACTAATTCTATTTTTTACTTGAATTTTATTTAATTTTGTTCTATTTTACTATTTTCATTTATAAATACTGTTTTTCCAAATTTAACTTCATTTACTTTCTTTTGCACTTCCATAATCGGAATTGGCAATATAGAAATTATTAATGTTATAATCCATTGAACTTGATTTAATGGTACTAATTTAAATATATTTGCTAGTTCTGGAATAATTGCCACTATTGTTTGAACAAATACTCCTAATATAAAGCTTCCTATTAGAAATTTATTTTCTAATATTCCCACTTTAAATAATGATTGTTCACTTTTTATATTAAAACTGTGTACAAGTTCAAGTATTCCTATTGATACAAAAGCCATTGTTCTTCCTACTTCTACACTGTAATATTTATTTCCTATACTAAATGCTACTAATGTTAGCATTCCTATCATTATTCCTTCAACAATTATCTTGTTCCATAGCCCATCTGAAAATATACTTTTTCTTGAATTAACTGGTTTTCTGTGCATTATATCTTTCTCTGGTGGTTCTAATCCTATTGCTATAGCTGGTATTGAATCTGTTACTAAGTTAACCCATAACAATTGAATCGCAAGCAATGGAGATTTCATTCCTAATAGTAATCCCATAAATATTGTTACTATTTCTCCTATATTAGTTGCTATTAAAAAGTGTATTGCTTTTTTTATATTATCATATATATTTCTTCCCTGTTTTACAGCTTCAACTATTGTAACAAAGTTATCATCTGTTAAAATCATATCAGATGCATTTTTGGCAACATCTGTACCGTTTTTTCCCATAGCAATTCCTATATCTGCATTTTTTAATGCAGGACTATCATTAACTCCGTCTCCTGTCATTGCTACAACTGCACCTGTTTTTTGCCAAGCTTTTACTATCCTTACTTTATGTTCTGGCGTTACTCTAGCAAAAACAGAATATTTAGAAATATTTTTTTCTAACTGTGTCTGTGATATTTGGTCTAATTCTTGTCCTGTAATTGCTTTATCATTTCTTTCTAGTATGTTCAACTCTTTAGCTATTGCTGTAGCCGTAGCTATATGATCTCCTGTTATCATTACAGTTTTTATTCCTGCTTTTTTACAAGTTTTTACTGCTTCTTTTACTCCTTCTCTTGGAGGATCTATCATTCCTATCAAACCAACAAAAACAAGATTATTTTCTATAGTTTTAGTATCAATATTTTGTGGCAAATTGTCAACTTCTTTATATGCTACAGCTATTACTCTTAGTGCTTTTTCTGCCATTTTCAAATTTTCTCTTTGTATTAATTGTTTTTCTAATATTTTTGTACTATTTTTTGTGTCTCCAATCTGTCTTACACATTTTTCTAATAATACATCTGGTGCACCTTTTGTTATTATTCTATATTTATTATCAATTTTATGAATCGTTGTCATCATTTTTCTATTTGAATCAAATGGAATCTCATTAACTCTTGGCATTTGAATATACAGTTCCTTTTTGTTTTTTCCATTAATAAGTCCATTATTTACTAAAGCTATTTCTGTTGGTTCACCATTTACTTGTACTTTATTATCTTTATAAGTTATATCACAGTTTGTACACATTGAACTTAATTCTGTTGCCAAGCTTGGATTATTAGAATTTATTTGTACTACTTTCATTTTGTTTTGTGTCAATGTTCCTGTTTTATCTGAACAAATAACACTACTACTTCCTAGTGTTTCAACTGCTGGTAATTTTCTAATTATACTATTTTTCTTTGCCATTTTAGTTACGCCTATTGAAAGCATAATTGTTACAATTGCTGGTAATCCTTCTGGTATAGCTGCAACTGCTAACCCTACTGATGTCATAAACATTTCCATTGGTTCAATTTTCTTTATTAACCCTATTAAAAAAATAATTAAACAAATTGCTAAACAAACTATTCCAAGTATTTTTCCAACTTGACTTAATTTCTTTTGTATTGGTGTTTGTGGTGCTTCATCTTCAATTATCATATTAGCTATTTTACCTACATTTGTATTCATCCCAGTATCTGTTACTATTGCTTTCGCATGTCCATTTACAACAATACTTGCCATAAATGCCATATTTAATTTATCACCTAATGGTATATTTTTTTTGCAAATCATTTCTGAGTCTTTTAATATAGCCTCAGTTTCTCCTGTTAGACTTGATTCTTCTATTTTTAAATTATAGCTTTCAATTAGTCTACAATCTGCTGGTACATAATTTCCAGCTTCTAATATTATTAAATCTCCTGGCACTAATTCTTCAGCATTAATTTCTTTTGTAATTCCATTTCTTACAACTTTAGCTTTAGGAGGTGTCATTTCTTTTAAAGCTTCTATAGATTTTTCTGCTTTTGCTTCTTGAACCACTCCCATTATTGCATTTAATATAACTATTGCAATAATTATAATTGCATCAATATAATCATTTTCTCCTTGAATAGTCGAAATTGCAGCAGATACAATTGATGCAATTATCAGTATTATTATCATAAAATCATTAAACTGTTTTATAAATTTTACTAATAATGTTTCTTTTTTCTTATCTTCTAATTTGTTTTTTCCATATTTTATTTGTCTTTCTTTTGCTTTTTCTTCTGTAATTCCTCCTCTTCTATCAGTTTGCAATTTTTTGAAAATTTCCTCTTTTCTTAATGTTTCCCACATACTCTTATCTCCTTTGTATATTATTTATTAAACTATATGTGGCTTGTACTATTTTTATTACAAAAAAGTGATTTTAGATTACCATTTTTTTACTTGCGTAATTATTTTACTTGTTATATAATACTTTCAACATTATATAGGAGGTACTATTTTATGGCAGTAATCTTAAAAAGTGACATTCGGGAGGTAAAAATTTCAAGTACTGATAAGGTTCTATATCATGAGTTCAAGAGATGGTTGTTTAAACACAATCACTATGTTAAAGGACATGATAAAAACCATTACCTCTTTCAAAATGATCTTTGGATTTCTGGAGCTATTCAAAAAGCTACTAGACTAGGACTTTTAATAGAAGTTCAGTAATTTAGTTCTAAAGTACCATTTACGTATCTTTATAAAGATACAAAAAAGGTTATAAACTTTTTTAGTTTATAGCCTTTTTAGTTTATAGCCTTTTTAGTTTTTTAAACTTCAAGTGATCAATAGTTGTATCTCCTAAAATTACATTCCTAGTAATTTTAATTCTACATTTTCCATTCTATATTTTCCATCAACTAATTTAAATTCTGCCAAAGTATCTTCCAATGTTTCTTTATTTTGTCTTAAATCAGTTGTAAAATACAATTTTATTTGTGGTATTTCTACTTGATTTGTTACTATTTCTTTAAATACTTCTGCCATATGTTTTTCATCTTCACATATTAAAATCAATTGTGGAAGATTTGAAAAACCAGAGTCTCCAGGTATAAAGTTTTCATAAAAGTCTTTATATAATCTCATTCTATCTACTATTTTTTTCTTCCAATCTTGCTCTCTTCTTATTGTTTCAAATAAAAATTGTATTGATTTATTGTTTTTAGTTAATTTAACACTGCCTCCTGTTGCTTTAAAAACTTTTCCTGTTAACTTAGCTGTAATTGCTGGTTTTACAACATAACTATCAAATGCTTTTACTTTTCTCAAATATGCTATTAAAGTCTGATTTCCTGCAAGTCTTTTTTTAATCATTGCTACTGGTTTTGTATTATCAGATGGTTGCCATTTACACTCGATTTCTTTTGATGTTAATAAATATTTTCCCATTTTTTCTAAACAATAAATTCTATAAATACCTTTTCCTTCATCAGAAGTAAAATAATATCTTGTTAATATTTTAGATTTTACCAATTGCTCTAATTTATTATTTAATTTATCTTGTGATTTTGGGTCAAATCCTTTTATTTCAAGCATTTGGTATAATTGTCTTGATGTTATAAATTCAAATTCATTTACTAAATCCAATATTGCAAAATGAATTTCGTTAATATGTCCAATATTTATCTTGTGTACAATTTGGTTCATAGATACATATCCATCTTTACCATCAAAAGTTTTAATTTCACCCTCTCTTATTGCAAAAGGTGATACTTGTGCTTTTATTTGGTTATCTTCAACCATTCTTATTCCTCCTTTTACTGATATTATTAAATATCAGAATATTATAATTAATATATAATCATATTTATATAATTACTAATTTGACTTTTTTCTTGTCATTATCTATTTTCTTGATATATACATCTACATTTTGTCCATATTGTAAACCTTCTTCATATTCTGCCATTCCAACTAAATTTGGTGTTAACTCTATAAATATTCCATTTTTGTTTTTTTCTGTTTCTCTTACAATACCTTTTACTTTATCTCCAGAATTAAACTTTTTCACATTTTCTTCCCATGTTCCTAAAGTTTCTTTATAAGACAATATTACTCTTCCGTCTGCTTTATCTATAGATTTTACCATAATATTTATTTTTTGTCCAATTTTCAATCTTTCATATGGTGTTTTTATTCTTGCCACTGATAAATCTTCAATATGTACTAGTCCTACAATTCCTCCACCTATTTCTACAAACGCTCCATATGGTTTTATATTTTTTACTATACCTGTTACAGTTTGTCCTACTTTCAAATCACTTTTTACCCAATTTAATGCCTCTGACTGTACTTGTTTTCTTGATATCATTACAGTATTCTCATCTTTGATTTCCTTTATTTTAAATTGTATAAATTTATGTACCTTTCCTGTACATAAATTTGTTTTTGGTAAACCATCACTTTGAAGATTAATAGCTTCTATTTCTTCTCTTGGCATTATTCCAGTTAATCCATTCTCAAACTTTACGTGCAAATTATATTTTTCATCACATTCTTTTACTAGTCCTTGTAATGTATCTCCTGTTTGTATATATTGATTAACATTATTTATATCTAATTTGGTAATTTCATTATTCCATCCTTCTGGCATAAATCTTAAGGTATTCATTTGTATATTTTCTCCTTTTTCTTGTGTTTTTTATATTATATAAATATTTTTTTTAGTTGTAAATAGTTTTTATTTTACATTTTTATCTTATTAACTTCTTTGCTGTTTAAATATCTCCATTTGCCTAAAGGAATATCTTTTACATCTATTCCTGCAATTTTGCTTCTATGAAGTGCTAATACTTTATGCCCAATTGCTTCACACATTTTTCTTACTTGTCTATTCTTTCCCTCATGAATTGTTATTTCGAGTCTAGACTGATTTTTTTCTTCATCTATTTTTAATATTTTCACTTTTGCTGGCTTAGTAATATAATCTTCTATTTCCACACCTTTTTTTAATTTTTCTACTTCTTCTTTTTTTACTATTCCTATTATTGTAACAGTATATGTTTTTTCAATTTCATGTTTTGGATGTGTAACTTTATATACAAAATCTCCATCATTTGTAAGAATTAACGCTCCTGACGTGTACATGTCTAACCTTCCTACTGGAACTAATCTTTTATTTGTTTTTACTAAATCCAAGACAGAATCTCTATTAAATTGATCTTTAACTGTTGTAACATATCCAATTGGTTTATTTAACAATATATATACATATTCCTTTTTTAATTCTATCTTTTTACCATTATATTCCACAATGTCTTTATTTGGTATAACCTTCGTACCAAGCTCTGTTATTGTTTTTCCATTAACTTTTACTTGTCCTTGTTTTATTAATTCTTCTGATTTTCTTCTTGATGCAATTCCACAATCAGCTAAATATTTTTGTAATCTTATTTCTTCCAAATAATTTCCTCCTCTAATCAGAATTTTTTTATTTATAACTCTTTATCTAATTCATTTATAACTTCTTCAAAATACTCTGGCATTTTAGCTTCTAAAAACATTTCTTTTCCTGTAATTGGATGTTTGAATTTTAAACTTTTCGCATGCAAACATTGTCCTTTAATTCCCCATTCATTTTTTCCATTAGAATATGTTGTATCTCCTACAATTGGATATCCAATTTGTGATAAATGCACTCTTATTTGATGTGTTCTTCCTGTTTCAATTTTAACTTCAAGTAATGTGTAATTGTGAAATCTTTTTATAACTTTAAAATGAGTTATTGCATTTTTCCCTGTTTTAGTAACTGCCATTTTCTTTCTATCTTTTGTACTTCTTCCAATTGGCATATCTATTGTAGCCTCATTTGCTTTTACTACCCCTTTTACCAGTGCAATGTATGTTTTTTCTACCTTATGATTTTTTATTTGTTCACTAAGATTTATATGTGCTTTATCATTTTTTGCCACAACTATAACTCCTGATGTATCTTTATCCAATCTGTGAACAATTCCTGGTCTTATTTCTCCTCCTATTCCTGATAAAGAATCTTTGCAAATTGACATCAAACTATTTACTAATGTTCCATCTGGATTTCCATTTGCTGGATGTACCACCATCCCTTTTGGTTTATTTACCACAATTATATCTTTGTCTTCATATATTATTTCTACTGGTATATCTTGTGGTTTTAATGAGATTTCTTTTGGTTTTTCTTCTTCTACTTTTATACTATCATTTTTTTGAACTTTGTATGATGCTTTTGTACTTTTTCCATTTACTAGAATTTTATCATTTTTTATTAATCTTTGTACTGCTACTCTTGAAATCTCATCATCTTTATTAGATAAATATGAATCTATTCTTTTTCCTGCTTCATCATCTTTTACTATGAATTCTTTCATTAATCTCTCCTATATTTACTTCTTTCCCTTTTTTTGCCATTCTGTAACAGTAAAATAAGAAAATACTGCTACAACTAAAACCCATCCTAAAACCGTAAAAATATCTGCAATATTGAAAATAGGAATATTTACACTTGGTGTAAAATCTATAAATTCTACTACATATCCTCTAATTATTCTATCTATTACATTTGATATTCCTCCAGCCATAATGAATGATAAAAATACTTTTAATTTTGTATCAACATATTCATTTTGTGTTGTAATAAATTTAAATATTATTCCTAAAATTATTATATTTGTAGCAACATACATAAATGTTGAATTAGAACCAATTCCATATGCTGCTTTTTCATTATGAGTTACATTAAATTTTAATACATTTTGAATAATGTCTATATTTTCTACTTTTACCATGTAAATTTTTGTTATTTGATCTAATACTATAATTGCTAACACAATTATTATTAATATTATATCTATTTTACTTAACTTTCTTTTTTCAGATTTTTTTACTAAATCTTCTTTTTTTTCCATTTTACATTTACCTTTCTAATTACTTAATCTTTCATATACAACAAAGTAATCATCTTTATATAATTGTTTATAATTTGGATCTTTTGTTTTTTCTATTATCATATTCATTTTTGAATTTTCATATGTAATTACATGTGTAATATCATATTTTTTAAATATATCTTCATAAAATTTAGCTATACCAGAAGTTTCAATAAAGTCCATAAAAATATCATCACTTTTTCCACTAAACTCTGGTGCATATAAATCTGCTCTTGAATCTATAAATACTGGTATTCCTCTAAATAACATATAACTACCATAATTGTATTCATTATAAAATCTTGCTTTTCCTAAATCTATGTTTTTTAATATATAATCACAAGCTTGTACAGGATAAGATGATTCATCTATATACTTATCATCTACTTTATCTTTAGCAAAATAATATGTTAAACATAATGTTAATATTGATATAATTAACACACCTATGATACTAGTTGCTCTTTTTTCCATATTTTCAATATATTTTTCATCATTATATATTACTATTAATTGAGTTATTAATCTATTTAATATTACTGAGCCAACAATTACAAACATGGTTATTTGTCTTCTAGATGCTAACATTAAAAAGCATAATCCACTTATCATAAATAAATCGCTTAATCTAATTTTTACTTTTGTAAAAATTAATGGTGCTAAAAATAATATTAAACAACAACATGCTTCTGACTCATTTGACAATGTCATTGGTAAATGTTCACTGATATTTTGTGTTGTATTTCCTTGTAATGTTTTAAATAAATATGTATATGGTGTGTCACCTAAAGGTGTTAATAGTCCTGTAAATATACATATTATCATTATTAATATTAACCATTTAACATTATCATTTTTTGTTAATTTTATCTTATATGGATTTTGTAAATTTTTGCTTCTTTTTATTTTTATTTTGTCTACTTTTTCATTTAATTTATTTAACTCTTCTTTTAATTTCTCTACTTTTTCTTGATTCTTATTATCTTTAGAAAGTCTTTTTATTTTTAATTTTATTTTTTGTATTCTTAACTTTCTATATATTACAACTTCACCAAGTATTGCTATTATATATTCAGCTATGTATGGTAAATACAATATAAAATAAAATGGAAATACTGCTAAATGTATATTTGCTATAATAATAGGAATAATTATTAATGCTACTGCATATCTTTTTTTCTTTGTTTCTAAAAATTTCTCTATAAAAAGTATTGTTAATGCAAATAATATAAATGTAACTAATTGAGCTCTAGCTGCTATATATCCCCTAATTACATAGATTGCTCCTATAGTTATTAAAAATGACAATACTTTATTTTTAACTAGTTTAGAATTTACTGTATATATTGTAATTCCTAAAATAGCAGATAATATACATGTAACAACATAAATACCTGTTATTCCAAAAGCTGAATATATATAATATGTTATTAAATCATATCCCCAATGAGGATATGTATAACCTAAATTTTCATGCCATGAAAATGGGTCTTGCATATCTATTCCATATTTACTTATATGCTCTCCTATTTTTATAGTATAAAATGTATCATTTTGTAATGTGACTGGTGTTAATGCTATAGATATTATTGATATTGTTATTATCGCCATAATAGTAAAAACTACAGCTGAATTTATTTTTCTATTTTTTAATTTATCTTTATTACTACTTTTTTTATTTTCTTTTTTCTTAACTTGCTTTTTTGCCATAATACCATCCTTTCTATTTTTCTTACCAATTATATCAAAAAAAGTTTTAAAAGACTAGTCTTTTAAAACTTTTTATAACTATTATTTATTTCTAATAATAACTAATTTATACAGCTTCTTTTTCTTCAACTTCGTTTGCATTATCTTTTTCATCTAT
The DNA here is from genome assembly GCA_900556695.1 of uncultured Clostridium sp. Lineage (GTDB taxonomy): Bacteria > Bacillota > Clostridia > TANB77 > CAG-508 > CAG-269. The sequence continues at coordinate 8,542 of USQA01000005.1, read as the reverse complement.
AACTTCTAAACTTCCAACTGATACTTCATATGCAACTCTTTGTTCAACTGTACCATCTTCAAATTTCTTTTCATATGTTCTAGATTGTACTCTTCCCACTATCTTCACTTGAGTTCCAACTTCTAAATCTTGGCAGAATCTTGCATTTCTTCCCCATGCAATACATGGTATATAATCAGATTTGTTGTATGCTCTATTTACTGCAAGTAATATGTCAGAAATTTCTCTTCCAAATGGTGTTTGTCTATATATAGGCTTTTTACATATGTAACCTACTAATACTACTTCGTTAGTTATCATATCCTTTTTTGCCATTTCGTTTTCTTCTTCTTCATTTTCTTCTACTTCAATAACGTCTTTTGCAAAAACAGTTAGAATTAATCTATTTCTTTCATTTTCATAACTGTTATATGATCTAAATTGTCCTTTTACTAATAAATTATTTCCTTCTTTTAGCATTTCATCTTTAATTAATCTTTCTGAAACAGTAACTGGTATTATGTCTGCATTTCCACTTAAACGTGCTACTGATAAATCAAAAACATAAAAACTCTCTCCATAAATTTCATGGCTAAATCTTTTTTCTCCTGTAACTTTTCCAACTAATGTTAAATAGTTGTTTTCTAAATAATTTGTATCCAATTTTTTTCCTCCCTATTATTTTTTTATCGGTTTACAAAATTTATAATTTTGTATAAGCTAGCTATAAATCTTGTTTATAACTTACTTAATGTATATTTTTCCTTACGCTCGTTTTAACCTATGTTTATTATTATACATCATTTTTTTGGTTTTGTCTACATAAAAAGTTAATTTTTATTAAAAAAGTTAGTTTTTTCCTATACTTCTGAGATTATTTTTTTATTATAAATAGTAAAAATAATATATAATATCATAACATCATAAGTTTTACATTTACTTTTTTCTTTTATTTTTATTCTTTTTTCTTCTACTTCTATAATTGAATTAGAAATGTTTTTTATATTTCTTTGCAAATATATTAATATATCTGTGTCGCTAATACTTGATATAGTTACTGTTGATTTATGATTTAAACCATATGTTATAATTTGTATATGTTTATTTGGTTCAAATTCTTCTTTATTAATATCTGTATTTAAAATTAAATATTTCGCATTTGAATATATTTTTTCTAAATTTGATTGATAATCTTTTAACTCTTCTAATTCACAATTTACAACAAGCACTTCAAATCTTATATTTTTAATATTATCTATGCTTTTTGAATTAATGTGTATTAAATTAAATTGATTTTCTTTATCATTTTCTTTTATTTTTTCTTTTATAATATCAAAACACTTACTATCTGAAACAACTCCAATAAATGACATACTTTTCCCCTTAATTTTTTTATAAATTTATTATCTCCTTTATTGGTAATATTATACATACTACTGTTTTATTTGTGTTCCATTACTATTTATATTATAATTTTCTTTATAAATTAAATCTGAAACTTTTACAACTTCAAATCCTTTAGCTTTAATGTTTTTAATAAGCATATCTAAACTATCAGCAGTATGTTTAGTCCCATTATGACTTAAAATTATATCTCCTTCTTTTATTTTTCCTTCTAATCTATTCCACATTTCGCCTCCAGTAATTCCTGTATAATCTAGTGTATCTAAATCCCATTGAATCGTATAATATCCCTTATCATTTGCTGCTTTTATTACTGTATCATTATATTCTCCATATGGTGCTCTATATATTTTAGTTCTTTGTCCTGTTATTTTTTCTATTTTCTGATTACTTCTTTCTATTTCTTCTATATTTTCTTCATAACTTAAATTATTAACATGTGGGTGTGTATCACTATGACTTGCAATTTCATTTCCAGATTCATATATTTTTTTTACACTATCAGGAAATTTTTCTATCCAATCTCCTACCATAAAAAATGTTATTTTTGTGTTATTTTCTTCTAATGTTTTTAATATGCTATCTATGTCATCTGCATTCCATGCACAATTCATTGTAAATGCAACTTTCTTTTCTGATGTTTCTACATTATATATTGGTAATAATTTTTTATTTGTAGATGATGATGTGGCTACTGTATTACTAGCAGTTGTGTTTAAACTACTTGCCACACAAAATAATAATACTACTGTAATTACTGATACTAGGTATGCATAAATTTTTTGTTTGTTAAATACTATAAACATAAAAAAACCTCCAATTTAAAGCTATTTTAATTGTATGCTTTAAATTAGAGAAAAATTCAATTAAATTTTAATATTTTTATATTATATTTTCATCTTTTTTATTTTTAATAAATGTAAGACAATTTTTTTCAACTTTCTACATTTTTTTCATATTATATAATAAGCAACTTAAGTTGTAATTATAGAAAGGAATGATTATAATGGAAATGGATAATAAAAAACCTCATTGCCCAGTATTAGATGTAGATGGTGTAATTTCAGGAGGAAAACAATTTGACCTTGATATAACTTTACCAGAAGATAATCGTGATGTTATTTACGGTGTTGTAAAAAACTGCTTCAAAGAACCTGTTTGTGATGCTGTTGTTAAATTAGTAGAAATAGTTTGTGAACACGGAAAAGAAGAAAGAAGACCTATAGGCCATACTTTTACAGATAAAGAAGGAGAATTTGTTTTTGGGCCTCTTTGTCCTGGTAAAGAATATGCTCTTCAAATTTGGGTAAATGATACTAAAAAAATAAAAATTTGTGCTAAATGTCATCATGAAGGAAAATGCTTAAAAGGTGACAAATGCGATAAATGCGATTGCTTTATAGAATCAAACGGCAAATGTGATAAATGTCATAAACATGAAGACTATAAAGAAGAGAATTGTTTTGAATCTCCAGAATGTAAATAAAAACAAATCTTAAAAAAATGAAGTGAGAATAAACTCACTTCATTTTCTATTATTTTAATTTTATAAATTAATTACATTATGCCCATTTTTTTAACAAGTTGTTTTCCTTTTTTCATCATTTTCTTTTTGTTTGCCATTCCTGTTTCTGTATACATCATTACAAGTCCTGTAGTTATTAATCCACCTATCATAACACCTTTTACAAATTTCATATTATCACCTCTTTTTTATTTATTATTATCTCTTATTTTAGTATTTTTATACTCTTTTACAATGGAATATATTTCATTGATTGCTATTATTGCTAAAAATATACCAAAACATTTTTTTAAAATATTTACATTTATATTTATTGAGATATTTGCTCCAATAATTGCACCTAATATTCCAAATACTGATATTATAATTGCTAATGGAATATCTATATTTTTATTTTTTAAATTTACTATAATTGCAACAATTGATGTTGGAATAAAAAATATTAAATTTGTTGCTTGTGCTATATGTTGTTCCACTCCCATTATAAATGTAAGAAGAAAAATTAAAATCGTTCCTCCTCCCATTCCTGTACCACTTACTATTCCTGAAACTAACCCCATTAATATTTCTGCCATTTTTATTTGATAATATATTTAATATATTAAATACATCATCTTTTCCTCCCTATATCTATTTTTATATCAACATTTTGTATGATGCATATATTAAAAATATTGTAAATGCTATTTTTAATATTTTTTCTGGAAGTTTTTTTAATAATTTTGCACCTATATAACCACCTATTGCTCCTCCAATTGCACACAAAACAGCTACTTTCCAATCTATAAAATGTCCTTTATAATAGAAAAAACTACTTGTTATTACCATAGGTAATATGCAAAACACTGATGTTCCCCTTGCTTTTGTATCTTCTAAATTTAATAAATGTATAAATGCAGGAACTAATATCATCCCTCCACCTGTTGAGAATAATCCACTAACAACTCCTGCTAAAATTCCTATTCCTATTTTTTTTATCATAATAAAAACCTACTTTTTAGTAGGTTTTCCATTTTTTTTGATTTTATTCAATAATATTTTTTAACTTTATTCTTTTATTGTATCATCTTTTATATAATACTTTGTTCCTAACATTTCATCTGGTAAATATTGTTGTTCTACAACATGTCCTGGATAATCATGTGGATATTTATATCCTTCATTATATCCTAATGATCTCATTTTTTCTATTGGTGCATTTCTAATATGCATTGGGATTTCTCCAGTATCTTTTGTTTGTACATCTTCTAGTGCTTTGTTTATTCCTAAATATGCAGCATTAGATTTTGGTGATGTTGCTACATATACAGCTGCTTCTGAAAGTATTATTCTTGCTTCTGGCATCCCTATCATATGTACCGCTTGCATTGCAGCATTTGCTACTACTAATGCATTAGGATTTGCCATTCCAACATCTTCTGAACTGCATATTACTATTCTTCTTGCTAAAAACATTGGATCTTCTCCTCCATTTAATGCTCTAGCTAAATAAAAAATTGTTGCATCTGGATCAGAACCTCTCATAGATTTTATAAATGCACTTATATTATCATAATGAACTTCTCCATTTTTATCAAATATAGCTTTTTTACTTTGTACACTATTTTTTATTACTTCATCTGTTAAATGAATAAATCCATCTTCACTCATAGTAGTTGTTAATGTTGCAACTTCTAAACCATTTAAGGCTGTTCTTACATCTCCATTTGAAATTGTTGCTATTTTTCTTAAAGTTTCATCTTCTATTTTTATGTTGTATTCTCCAAGCCCATCATTTCTTTTTAATGCATTTTTTAAAATTTTATAAATATCTTCATTTGTTAATGGATTTAATTTTATTACCATTGACCTTGATATAAGGGCTTTATTAACTTCAAAGTATGGATTTTCTGTAGTTGCTCCTATTAATATTATTGTTCCATTTTCTACATATGGTAACAATGCATCTTGTTGAAGTTTATTAAAACGATGTATTTCATCTATAAATAATATACTTTTTCCAGATGGGTTTAACATAAAATTTTTTGTTTCTTCTACAACTTTTTTTATATCAGCCACTCCTGCTGTTACTGCATTTATTTTATAAAATTTATATTTAGTTGTTTCACTAATAACCCTGGCTAATGATGTTTTTCCACATCCTGGAGGTCCAAATAATATAATACTTGATAATCTATCTGCTTTTATTGTTCTATATAATATTTTATCTTTTCCAAGTACATGTTCTTGTCCAACATATTCTTCTAATGTTTTTGGCCTCATTCTAAAGGCTAATGGTTCATTATTACTCATATTTTTCACTTTCTTTCTATAGGATTCTTAGATAAAAAACAATTAAATTCATTTTCTAAATTTAATTGTTTTTTATTTTATCTTCCTAAAAACATTAATCCTTTTCTAATTAATTCTTCTGTAGTTAATTGTTCTTTTTCTAATTTTTCAAAAGCTTTTTCTATTTCTTTCTTATTATATCCTAACACTTGAAGTGCAGCAATTGCTTCTGAAATTTTTGCATTATTTTCAATTGCTTCTTGTATTTTATTTGTAGTTTTTTCATTATTATTGATTTCATGTTTTATTGCTTCTATTTGTTGTTCTTTGCTTATTTTATCTTTTAACTCTAATATAATTCTTTGTGCTGATTTTGCTCCAATTCCAGGTATTGATGTTAATTTTTTTACATCTTCTGAAATAACTGCTAACGCAAATTCTGTTGGTTCACATGTAGCAAGCATTGCTAATGCTGTTTTTGCTCCCACTCCACTAACACTAATTAATAGTTCAAACATTTTTAGTTCTTCTAGTGTGTTAAATCCAAAAATACTTATATCATCTTCACGAACTTTATAATATGTATGTACTTTTACTATTTCTCCTATGTCACCTAATTTTTCAATTCCTACGTCTGACATAAATACTTTGTAACCTAATCCTCCTACGTCTATTACTACATATCCTGTCATTTTCATTTCTAATTTACCTTTAATATATGCTAACATTTCTTACCTTCCTAACTTTTGTTTATAAAATTATTTGAGCTTATGTATTTTTAATTTTATATATCATAAAAATAAGTTGCTTCTAAGTCTGCTTCATGTGTTAATAATGCAATTGGATATTTTTTGTATGTTGCTCCTATTGCATTATAATTTTCTTTTGGCTCTGTATATCCCATATGCCAACGTATAGAATATTTTTCTTCTGGTGTTAGTTTCATATATTCTGTTATCATCATAACTGATTTTTCACCATGTCCATATGGTATTGTATCATCTACAGTATAATATGGTACTTTTTCCCATACTCCTAGAGCATTTTTTGCATTTCTGTAGTCTACTTTATAAAAGTTAGCTTTGCATAAGTCATGTAATAATCCTATTATAATAATTGATTCTTCTGGTATTTCTACTTTTTCAATATTTGTTTCTACTTTATGTTTTAATATTTCATATACTTTTATACTGTGTTCTACAAGTCCTCCTTCATAACTTCCATGAAATCTAGTACTTGCTGGTGCTTTGTAAAAGTCTGTTTTTTCTATAAATTCTATTAATTCGTTTATTCCTTCTCTGTTTACTTTTTTTAATAATTCTAAAAATTTTTCTTTCATGTTTCCTCCATTATTTTTTATATTTCTTTTTGCTAATTATATAAATATCAATTTAAAAAGTCAATAGTTTTTAGCAAATTTTTGTTTGTTCTTTGCTGTCCTAATACATTATTATAAATAGTAATAGCTAGCAAAATCATTTTTGCTAGCTATATTTATTATTCAAAATCTTTATTTTTTTAATGTTATTTCAACATCATATGCATTTGCATAGTCCATAGTCATACTCGCATTTAATTGTGATGTTTCTCCAACTTGCATAGGTGAAATTATTCCTCCTACTGTTATTATTTCATTACCTTGTTCATCTAATAGTTTTATATCTAATAATGTCATATCTACTGCTTTTCCTGAATTATTTATAACATCTGCTAATAATACTGTTTGTCCATCCTTATAAGTAAATTGGATATTTGATATTTCTATTCCATCAATATTTTTTGTTTCATTAAATTTAGAACTTTTGTTTAACTTTGTTCCATCTTCTAATACTTGTACAAATTTTTCATCTGTTGCAGTATTTTGATTTTGTATTTCATTTTCTTTGTTTTTATTTTTCTTTATAAATAAACCTATTATCAGTACAATTACTAATATTGCAATTAATACTAATATTAATCTTTTTTCTTTCTTTTTCATAAAATTCTCTCTCCTTTTATTATTTTATAATTTCCATAGAAACTCCTGATTTCATTCTAACTACTGGTCTAATACCTGCCGTATAGAAATAATATGGATCACTACCTACATACCCTCTATTATCTATATTTATTAGTCTCTCGCCTGACGTTCCATCATTTTTATATACGAATGCAGAAGGTGAACAAGTCCAATAAGTATATACTCCGTTCCATGCACTACTAATATTATGAGGATAATATAATTATATCCCTCTTTTTTGTTCATTACATTATAATCTATATATTCCGTTGATGGTGTTGAACTTGTTCCAACACGATAACCATAAGTATTAGTACTATTACAATATAATTTATCATTTGGATAAATCTGATTCCAACTTGCCATCCACATTTCAATAGTTGGTCCTCCTATTGCCAAACCTGATTTGTTTGAGCTTAAGAAATTAGACCAATTACTTGTCCTTAATAAGGTTGAAGCACATTTAGAATTAGGATAATTTTGGTTTAGAGTATATCTTGTACCTTTAAATATAGTTCTACTACTTCCAACATTTTGCATAGCAGGTGGATTCGAAGTCTCCCATCTAGCTTGATAATTACCATTTAACTCCATACCCGTACTGTCCTTAATTAATGAATTTGGAACATAATCGTCCGCTATTAAATATACATATGAGCCTTGTGCATAGAAAATCTTCCATCCTGACCATCCATTAGTTGATTTATGATCTGTTACTGTTTTTCCGTAGTATTTTGAAGGATTTGCTACTACTTCTGCAGTTGTTACTGTTTGCGTTTTCTTTTCCTTTAATGCTCCTGTTGCTCCACCTGATTCTCTTTCATTTCCAGCATTATCTATTACTTTTATTCTAAATTGATATGTTGCACCTGGTACTAAATCTGTAAATTTATAGATTGATGTACTTTTAGCATCAGTCCATTCCCATTCATTTTTGTCATCTTTTATTTTTCCAAAATAATATTCTTTTATTCCACTTTGCCCACTTCCATTTGCTGCTGCCGCATCTGCCACATCTGTACTTATTGTTAGATCTACTCTATAAGTACTTCCTATTACTTTAAAATATTCTGGAGAAGTAAAATCTGATCCAAATCCAGCTAGCGCTGATTTTATACATAAATAATAATTTCCTGCAAAATAATATATTTCACCCGCATATGTATTATTGTAAGCAAAATATTTATCTACTCCTGGTCCAGGTGTAAATGAACCTTTATAATTATATTCATTTTTTATTTCATAACTTGCATCTTTAAGTTCTTTATATGTTAAAGTTGGTGTAAATGTATTTGGCGCTAATTTGTCTATATTTGTTACACTTCCTGTTGCTGCTGCTCCTATTTGTCCTTCACTATCTACTA
>USQA01000004.1 GCA_900556695.1 uncultured Clostridium sp. | reverse complement strand
TTTTTGTTCTCTGCTGAAATACGTTTTGATAAGTTCATTACAGGTCACCCTTTCCTTAAGAATTGATTTAAGTCTAATCGAATTTTTGAATTTCGTCAACTATATTTTTTAATTTTTATGAAATTTATTATTTTTTGATAATTTTATTGAGCATTTAAGCTACTTGGATCTATTCCATATTGTTTATACATCCAAGATGTGTAATCAAATGGTGTTAATATTTCTGGTAATCCGTAATCAACTCCATTTGTCTCTACTCTAATTGATGTTATTTTAGGTGGATTAACAGGTGTACTAACCTCTGTATTTCCACTTTTTTGAGCGTTATCTGCTGCTTTTACTTCAACATTTTCTATTTGGTGTACAATATCTAATCCTTCTATAACTTTACCAAAAGATGTATAATATTCATTTAAAGATGGTGTTGCTTTTGTTACAATAAAGAATTGTGAACTTCCAGAATTGTATGATTCTTCATCTAAAGATTGTGAATATTGAGTATAGTCATTTCTAGCCATACCGATAACACCTTCTTCAAATTTTAATTTATTATTAACTTTGTTTGCTACAAATTCTCCTTTAATTGAATATTCTGTATCATCTCCATCATCTTTTAAGTCTTTTGTTGTTGCTGATCCTTGTCCTGTTCCTTTTTTATCTCCACCTTGAATCATAAAGTCCTTCATTATTCTATGGAATGTTAATCCATCATAAAACCCACGATTTGATAATGTGATAAAGTTCGCTACAGTTTGAGGTGCTATTTCTGGGTATAATTCTATTTTTATTGTTCCAAAATTCTCTACTTCCATTGTTGCAACAGGATTTTTAACCTCCATTGTTGCTTTTTTGTAATATCCATATCCTATTCCTGCTATTAATACTATTACCAATATTAACGCAATTATCCAAATAATATTTTTTACATTTTTCATCTTATGCTTTTCCTTTCTTTATTCCAAAGGTTCTGTCCCTAATGGCAATTTATTGTCAAAAAGGTCCGTCCCCAGTGGCAATTTTAAATTAAATTATCAAAAATAAATTGTTCTTGCATTCTTTTTAATGATTGTTTTATTGTTTTTGCTCTTATTTCTCCTATACCGTCTACTTCATCTAAGTCTTCGATGTCTGCAGCTAGTATGTGTTGGAATGATTTGAATGAAGATACTAAATTTTCTACTATGTTTGATGGCATTCTTGGTATTTTGTTTAAAATACGGTATCCTTTAGTGTATACTCCTATTTCGTCATAGTTTTCAAAATTTTCATATCCTAATAGTTTTGCAATTGTTGATTGTTTTAGTAGTTCTTCATAGTCAAGTTCTTGTAGACCATTTATTACTTTTTCAGGTGTCTTCTTTTTTCTACTAGGTACTATGTAGTCTTTTATTATTAGCATTTCTTCTTTTTCTAGTCCTCCGTATTAATTCTTCTAGTTGCATTTTTACTAATCTACCATCATTTCCTAATTCATAAATCTGTCTTTGAATTTCTTCTACAATTCTCATAACCATTTCTGCTCTTTGTATTGCTACTATTACATTTTCTAAAGTTACGATATCATTAAATTCATATTCATTTAATATGTTTAATTTATTATCAAATACCTTTTTGTATTTTTCTAGTGTTTGTATTGCTTGATTTGCTTTGTTTAATACTACATCTGTATTTTCTAATATGTATCTATCATTTCCTCTAAATACAGTAATAATACTTCTTCTTTGAGATATACTTATAACTAGTTCTCCTGTTTGTTTTGCTGTTCTTTCTGCTGTTCTATGTCTTGTCCCTGTTTCTAATGTGCTAATTTCATGTGATGGTATTAATTGAGCATTTGCATATAATATTTTTTTCAAGTCTCCACTTAGTACAATTGCTCCATCCATTTTTGCTAATTCATATAATTTAGATGATGTATAATCTTCATTAATAGTAAAACCACCATCTACAACTTGTTTTAGTACCTCACTATTATCTGTTATTAATAGCAATGCACCTGTTCTTGCTCTTAATATGTTTTCTAATCCATCTCGTATTGGAGTCCCTGGTGCGATTAATTTCAAGATTTCTGTAATATTATCTTCTTTTCCTTTTCTCAAAACTTGTGTACTCCCTTCACTTAATTGTTTAGATTATTTTAGTCCTACTTTTTTTATTGCCTCATTTATATTTCTGACGCTTATTATATCTAATTTATAATCATCTTTCAAGTCTTTTTTATTACTTTCTGGTATAACACATGTTTTAAACCCTAATTTTTCTGCTTCTTTTATTCTTTTTTCTATGAAATTTATTCTTCTTACTTCACCTGTTAGTCCAACTTCTCCCATTATTACCATATCTTTTGGAATTGATATATTTTTAAAACTTGAAATTGTTACTAAACAAATTCCTAAATCAATTGATGGTTCGTTTATTTTAAGCCCTCCAACAACATTTAAATAAACATCTTGTGAACCTAACATCATTCCAGATTTTTTTTCTAATACTGCAATTAGTAATGATAGTCTATTAAAATCAATACCATTTGCTGTTCTTTTTGGATATCCGAAAACTGTTTGAGATGTTAATGCTTGTAGTTCTACTAATATAGGTCTTGTCCCTTCAATACTTGAAACTATACAAGAACCTGCTGGATTGTCTTCTCTATCTGAAATTAATACATCAGAAGGATTTAATATTTCACACATTCCTTCTTCTCTCATTTCAAACATTCCTATTTCATTTGTTGAACCAAATCTATTTTTTACTCCTCTTAAAATTCTGTATGAAAAATATCTTTCTCCTTCCAAATATAAAACAGTATCTACCATATGTTCTAAAACTCTTGGCCCTGCTATATTTCCTTCTTTTGTAACATGTCCTATAATTATTGTTGTAATTCCTCTTGATTTGCAAACTCTCATAACTTGAGAAGTAATTTCTCTTACTTGGCTAACACTTCCAGCAGCCGCTGTTATTTCATCAGAATACATTGTTTGAATTGAATCAACAATAACTAGCTTAGGATTTATTTCAATTATAGCTTGATTTACAATATCTATATCAGTTTCTCCTAAGAACAATATATCTTCATTATCAATTCCTAATCTATCAGCTCTTAACTTTATTTGCTCTGCTGATTCTTCTCCAGAAACATATAAAACTTTTCCTTCACCTTTAACTTTATCACATATTTGTAAAATAAGTGTAGACTTTCCTATACCAGGCTCTCCTCCTAATAAAATTAATGAGCCCTTAACTAAGCCTCCACCTAGCACTCTATCTAACTCTGAAAATCCTGTAGATGTTTTTAGTGTTTCTTTTGCTTCATATGAATTTAATTTTTGTGGTATATTGCTTTTTGAATCTTTAGATTTCAATGAACTATTTTTGCTTTCAATTATTTTTTGTTCATAAAAAGTATTCCAACTATTACATGCTGGGCATTTTCCTAACCATTTACTTGACTCATTTCCACATTCACTACATACAAAAATTGTTTTATTTTTTGCCATTTTTTGCCTCCATTATTATAGTGCTTTTATAATATTTAAGTATTTACTTAAGTATTTTTTAACATTTTTATTTTTTCATAACTTCTATGATATTATCTGCTGTAATTCCAAAATATTTAATTAGTTCTTCTGCTTTTCCTGATTTTCCAAAAACATCTTTAATTCCTAATCTTATTAATTTTGTTGGATATTCTTCTGTAAGTACTTCAGAAATTGCTGAACCTAATCCACCTATTATATTATGGTCTTCTATAGATATTAACTTTTTAGTTTCTTTTGCTGATTTTATAATAATTTCTTTATCAATAGGTTTTATTGTATGCATATCTACAACACGAATATTAATTCCTTCTTGTTTTAAAATTTCTTGTGCTTTTATAGCTTCTGATACTGTAATTCCTGTTGCAAAAACTGTACCGTCTGTTCCTTCTCCAATTTGAATTGCTTTTCCTATTTCAAATTTCGTATTTTCATCATAAAGTATTGGTGTTTCCATTCTAGCTAATCTTAAATATACTGGTCCTTGTATTTTTGCTATCTCTTTAATAGCCCATTTAGTTTGAGTATCATCTGATGTTGACATTACAGTCATATTTGGTAATGTTCTCATCAATGATAAATCTTCTATCATTTGATGTGTTGCTCCATCTTCTCCTACTGTAACTCCACAATGTGTAGCACATATTTTAACATTTAATTTTGGGTAACATATACTATTTCTAATTTGATCATATGCTCTTCCTGCTGCAAATACTGCAAATGTACTTGCATATGGTATTTTACCACAAGTTGCAAAACCCGCTGCTGTTGCCATCATATTTGCTTCTGCAATTCCCATATCAAAAAATCTATCTGGAAACTGTTTTGCAAACATATCTGTTTTTGTTGCACCTGCTAAGTCTGCATCTAATACAACTACATTTGGATTTTCTTTTCCTAATTGTTCTAAAGCTTCTCCATAACTCTTTCTAGTAGCTACTTTTTTATCCATATTCATAAAATCACTTCTCTCCTATTTTTTAAATCTTCTAATAACTTTAAAAAAGCTAATCTCTCAATTCTTCCATTGCTTTTTTATATTGTTCTTCATTTGGTGCTTTTCCATGCCATCCAACTTGGTTTTCCATAAATGATACACCTTTTCCTTTTGTTGTTTTTGCAATAATGCATGTAGGTTTTCCTTTTACATTTTTAGCCACTTCAAAAGCTTTTATTATTTCTTCTATATCATGTCCATCTATATTAATTACTTGAAATCCAAAACTTTTAAATTTTGAATCTATTGGATATGAACTCATAACTTCTTCTATTGTTCCATCTATTTGTAAATTGTTGTTATCAACTATTACACATAAATTATCTAATTTATATTTATTTGATGCCATTGCTGCTTCCCATATTTGTCCTTCTTCTATTTCTCCATCTCCTAAAATACAGTATACTCTATAATCTTTTTTATCCATTTTTCCACTAATAGCCATTCCGTTTGCACAAGATAGTCCGTTGGCCTAATGAACCTGATGTCATATCTACTCCTGGTACTTTATTCATATCTGGATGTCCTTGCAATTTACTTTCTATATTTCTAAAAGTTTGCAATTTTTCTTTTTCAAAAAATCCTCTGTTTGCTAAGCAGCTATATAAAGCTGGTGAACAATGACCTTTTGATAATACTAATCTATCTCTTTCTTCCCATTTAGGATTTTTTTCATCTATATTCATTTCTTTAAAATATAAAACCGTTAAGATATCAGCAATTGATAACGAACCTCCTGGATGGCCAGATTGTGCTTTATATACTTGCTCTATAATACCTCTTCTTACTTCTCTTGCCTTTTTTTCTAAAAAGTTAATCTCTTCATTTTTCATTTAATTAACTCCTTTCTTATTTTTTATTACATACTACCTTAATATTTTTCACTTTATTTTTTTATATTATATATTTGATAATTTTATTTGTCTATATTTTATTTTTGAAATTTTGTTTTTTAATAAAATAACAAAAGCAAATATTAATAATATTTGTACTCATAACAATAGAAAAGTGAAACAATCTATTTTGTCGTTTCACTTTTTTATTATAAAACAATTATCATAGTTTTTTTATAGCACAAATTCTTAAGTCAAAATTTTGCTTATAATTCACTTTCTATTTTTAATAATCTATTATATTTAGCTACTCTATCGGTTCTACATGGTGCTCCCGTTTTTATTTGACCTGCATTTACAGCAACTGCAATATCTGCAATTGTTGTATCTTCTGTCTCTCCTGATCTATGTGAAATAACTGTTCTATATCCATTTTGTTTTGCCATTTTTATTGTTGATAAAGTTTCTGTTAAAGTTCCTATTTGATTTGGTTTTATTAATATCGCATTTGCTACTTCTTTATCTATTCCTCTTCTTAATCTAGATTTATTTGTAACAAATAAATCATCTCCTACTAATTGCACTTTGTTTCCTAACATTTGTGTTAATTTCTTCCAACTTTCCCAGTCTTCTTCTGCCAATCCATCTTCAATTGATATAATAGGATATTTTTCACATAAATAAGAAATATAATCTATCATTTCTTCTTTTGTTTTAAATATTTTGGTTTTCCAAAAATAGTATCCATCTTTTCCTATTTTTTTGGCTTCTTCATACATCTCTGTACTTGCAATATCTAATGCTAACGCAATATCTTTTTGGGGTTCATATCCAGCTTTTTTTATTGCTTCTATTATTACATCTAATGCTTGCTCTTCATTTTCTAAGCTTGGTGCAAATCCCCCTTCATCTCCAACTCCAACAGAATATCCTTTATCTTTTAAAACATTCTTTAATGTGTGATAAATCTCAGCTCCTCTTTTTAACCTTTCAGCAAAAGTAATATCTCCTATTGGCATAATCATAAATTCTTGAATACTTATATTATTGTCTGAATGTTTTCCTCCATTTAAAATATTCATCATTGGAATTGGCAAATTAGTAGCATTTATTCCTCCTAAATATTGATATAATTCCAAACCTAAAGAATTTGCAGCAGCTCTTGCAACTGCTAAAGATACACCTAATATTGCATTTGCACCTAAATTTGATTTATTAAGTGTGTCATCTAATTTTATCATTTGCTCGTCAACTTTTCTTTGTTCAAATGCATTCATTCCAATTAATTCTTTTGCGATTTTTTTATTAACATTTTCTACAGCTTTTGTTACACCTTTTCCTTTATATCTTGATTTTTCTCCATCCCTTAATTCTACTGCTTCAAAACTTCCTGTTGATGCACCTGATGGAACTGATGCTACTCCTGTGCTTCCATCTTCAAGAACAACTTCAACTTGTACTGTTGGATTTCCTCTAGAATCTAATATTTCTATTGCTTTTATTTTTTCGATTTGTAAAAAATTTTTCATTTTTTCCTCCTTTTCTCACTTAGGAATTTTTTTCCTTTTCTTCCTATGTATTTTATACAATTTTATTTATTTTTATACTTATATAAAATTTAAATATAAAACAAATCTGAAAAAATCTTTAATTTTTTATGAAGCTTTTTTATTTCGTAATTCTGTTGCATATTTTAAAGTAGTTTCATTTATCTCTCCTGAAGAAATTCTCGCAATTTCTTCAATAACTTCATTTTCTTTTAATAATTTTATTTGTGTTTTTGTTCTTTCTTCTTTTACGTTTTTACTTATAAAATAATTATAATCTGCAATTGCTGCTATATTTGGTAAATGAGAAATACATAACACTTGGTGTTTTTGAGCTATTGCTTTTAATTTTTTGGCTACAGAACTTGCTGCTTTTCCACTTATTCCTGTATCTATTTCATCAAATATTAATACTGGCATTTTATCTGAATCTGCTAAAACTTTTTTTATCGCAAGCATTGTTCTAGACATTTCTCCTCCTGATGCTATTTTTGATAATTCTTTTTCGTCTTCTCCTACATTAGTAGTTATATAAAAAGAAACTATATCTTTTCCAGTTCTAAAATATTCATTTTCAATATAATCTACATATACATTAATTTTAGCATTTTTCATTTCTAATTCTTCAAGTTCTATATTTATACTATTACTTAAACCTTTAGCATATTTTTCTCTTGTCTCATGGATTTTGCATGCTAATATATTCATTTTTTCTTCTAGTTCATTTTTCTCTTTTTTTAATTTGTTATTATATTCTTCTAAGTTTTCTATATGTTCAATCTCTTTTTTAGTTTCTTCTAAATATGTTAATATTTCTTCAATAGTATTTCCATATTTTCTTTTTAATGAATAAATCAAATCTAGTCTTTCTTCTATATAATTGTTTTCTTCTTCATCAAAATACACATCATCTTTGTATGTACTTATATCTCTTGAAAGCTCTTGTAATTCATAGTAAGTACTTTTTAAATCTGATGATATTTTTTCATATTTTTTATCTATATTTTCAATTTTCTCTAATGCTCTAATTGCCATACTTATGCTATCTATACTATTTTCTGCAATTAAATTATCTGCTTCTTGTAGATTTTCTACAATTTTTTCAGAATTCATCATAACTTTTCTTTTTTCTTCTAATTCAATTTCTTCATCTATTTTTAAATTTGCTTCATCAATTTCATTTACTTGATATTTTAATAAATCTAATTTTCTTTGTCTTTCTTTATCATCTCCATAATTTTCTTTTAATTCTTGTTTTACTTCATTATATCTATTGTATAATTTTTGGTATTCTCTTTTTTCATTTATAAATTTATTCCCAATAAATCCATCTAAATATTGAAGATGTTGTTTACTATCTAATAAATTTTGATTGTCATTTTGTCCATGTATTTCAATGAATTTTGACATAAATTCTTTTAATTCATTTACAGTTACCATTCTTCCATTAATTTTACACATATTTTTACCGTTACTTTGGATCTCTCTAGAGATAATAATATTTCCGTCAATTGAATTTTCATTTTCTGGTTCATACATACATAATTCAACAAATGAGTTTGTCTCACCTTTTCTAATCATATCCTTTGAAAATCTTCCTCCTGATATAATTTGCAATGAGTCAATGATCAATGTTTTTCCTGCTCCAGTTTCTCCTGTTAATACATTTAATCCTTTATTTAAATCAATACTTAAATCTTCTATTATTCCTATGTTTCTTATATGTAATGTTGATATCATTTTTTACCTCCGATTTTTATTATTTTATACTAAAAAAATGTTCGCCTTTATTGTATTTCTAATTTTAAAAATTGTCAATACTTCTTACGAACATTTTTTCTTTTATATGAATTCTTCAAAAACCACATTAGCTAAATCTAATCCTTTATTTGTAAGCTTGATATTATTTAAATCAACTTCTATAAGACCTTCATCTGTAAGCTTCTTGATTTTTTCTCTATATAAATATAAAGGATTATCAACAAATTTTGCTTTAAAATCAGCTATATTTACACCTTCAATCATTCTAAAGCCAAGCATCATAAATTCATTTTTCTTATCTTCTATTGTTTGTTTTTCTTCAATTTTTCTATTTTTTTCTATATTATTTTCTTTGATATTTTTTATATATTCTTCTATATTATTTGTATTAGAATATCTAATATCTTTAAAATATGAATGAGCTGCTGCTCCAACTCCTATATATTGTTTTTGTTTCCAACAATTCAAATTATGTTTTGATTCTTTTCCTTTTTTAGAAAAATTAGAAATTTCATAATGGTTATATCCATTTAATTCTAATTTATTTTTTACATACCAATACATTTGTCTTTCAATTTCTTCATCTGGCAATTTAATTTTTTCTTCATCTAATAATTTGCTAATAGGTGTTCCATCTTCTATTATTAGTGAATATACACTAATATGATTTGGATCTAACTTTATTATTTTCTCTAAACTTTCTTTTAAATCTTTTATACTCTGGTTTGGTAATCCAATCATCAAATCAACATTAATATTATTAAATCCAACTCTTTTTAATAGCTCATAAGCTTCTAAAAAATCTTTATAATTATGGATTCTTCCTATTTGTTTCAACAGTCTATCTTGAGTTGCTTGTAATCCAAGACTAATCCTATTAATTCCTGCAGTTTTATAATCATTTAATTTTTCTAAAGTTATTGTTCCAGGATTTGCTTCTATTGTTATTTCTATATCTTCCCATCTAGTATCATTTTTTTCTAATTTGTTTTGTATAACATTTATAATTTCTTTTATATAATCGCTCTCAATAAAAGAAGGAGTCCCTCCTCCTATATAAATTGTGGTAATATTATATTTTTTTAAATCATATAATTGTATTTCTTTTATCATACAATTTATATATTCTTTTACACATTCACTTTTGTTTATATATGATACAAAATCACAGTATAAGCATTTTTGCATGCAAAATGGTATATGTATATATATTCCTAATTCTTCCTTTTTCAATAATTTTTCTCCTTCTTAGTCATTTGCTAATTCTATTATTTTCTTTAATCTATAATTCACTCCTGACTTTCCTACTGGCTCTTTTAGTAGTTTTCCTAAATCAATTAAAGACATGTCTGGATTTTCTATTCTTAGCTCAGCAATTTCTTTTAAGTTTTCATTTAATTTATTAAATTTTCCGTTTTCTTTTAATTTGTTTATTGCTGCTATTTGTTCTACTGATGCATTAATTGTTTTGTTTAAATTAGCTGTTTTGCAATTTACTAATCTATTTACTTTTCCTCGCATTTCTCTTTGAATTCTTATTTCTTCAAACTTCATTACCGCTTTATTTGCTCCTATAAGCGCTAATATTTTTGAAATTTCTTCGCCTTCTTTTATATACAAATAATATTTATTTTTCATTATCATTTTCTTAGTTTTTATCCCTAATTTTTCTAAAATACTTATTGCTAGTTCCATATTAGATTCATTTGAGAATGTGACTTCTAAATGATATTTGTTTTCTGGATTGTTTACAGAGCCTGATCCTAAATACATTCCTCTTACTATTGCTTTTAATAACTCTTGATTTTTTATATTTGCAATTTCTTCTTGAAAATATATCTTATTATTTTCTATTTTTACGATTTCACTTATTTCTTTCTTTTTTACTATTATTATAAATATTTTCCCACTAACATCTATATTGTGGTTTATGTTTAAATTAGATAATAATTTTGAAAATCTATTTATATTGTAATCATTTTCTGTTGTGAATTCTAAATTATTTTTATCTATATCTATATTTCCAGATAATAAATATCCTATTAATTCGTATTTTACTAATTCTTTGTTTGATAAATTTTTCAAATTATTTAATTCTTGTTTTATATCTGATGAAAAAGACATGTTTTTTACTCCTTTTTAATAACTATTGTACAGTTGTAACAACAATTCTGTCATTTCCGCCTAAATCTATTTTTGAATATGTGTTTGAATATTTTTCTTGGCTTTTTATTATATCAAAAACTTCTTGTTTTTGATCATATCCTATTTCCATACATAAATATCCTTTAAATTTTAAGTATTGATATCCTTCTGATATTATTTTTCTGTAAAAGTCTAATCCATCATATCCTCCATCTAATGCTATATAAGGCTCTTGTTGTACTTCTTTATCTAGTTTTTTCATAAAATCTTTCTTTATATATGGTGGATTTGATACAATAATATCATATTTTTCTTTAACAATGTTTTCAAATAAATCTGATTTTACAAATGTTATTTTATCTTCTACATTATTATTTACAGCATTTAGTTTTGCAATTCTTAGTGCTTCTTCGCTGATATCAACAGCAGTAATTTGGCTATTTTCAATATATTTTGCTAAAGAGATAGCTATTGCTCCACTTCCTGTACATAAATCTAATATTTTTTTTGCATTTGTTTTTTTATCAATATTAATTACTTCTTCAACTAAAATTTCAGTGTCTGGCCTTGGTATTAATACATTTTCATTTACATAGAAATTCATTTTCATAAATTCTTGACTATGTGTAATATGTTGCAAAGGAACGCCTTTTATCATTTTTTCTATATTTTCTAAGTATGCTTTTTCTTGTTTATTTGTTAGTTCTTCATTATCATGAATTAACATATATTGTCTTGGTTTATTTAAAATGTATTGCATTAATAACCTTGATTTTAAATTTGGTTCTTGTATATTATTTGTTTTTAGTGATATCATTCCTTTTCTCATAGCTTCTTTTATTAACATATTAACACCTTCTTCCTAATACATTCTATCATTTTTTATAATATTATACAAGATAACTAATAATAAGCTAATTTATAAGATAAACTTTCTGTGTAATGTATTTTTTATTTCTTAGAAATCCAGTATGATTTTTATAAGAAATGAAATAAAGAATAGCAGTAATTTTTTGCACTACTATTCTTTATTTTTATTTTTTCTTACTCATTTTATTAAAATCTATTTTAGTTTCCATGTTTTTGCTGTATTGTAGTCTGTATCTATATTTATGATATTAGATGGTAGAGAAACTACCGGGCGAACACGATTGCTGTAGTTGTACACATCAGCACCTGAGCCGAACATGCTAGCACCGCTCACGTCACCGCTGTGCACATCGCGCAAGCCAAAGAGAGCATTAGGTGAGAAGTAAGTATCAGCATAGCGAGACGCCAACCAATAATGTGATGTTCCATTATTACATAGTAACTCGTAATACATACTATTTGCTTTTGTATTATCTCTTGTATCTGCTTTTTGGAAATTACTTTGCATATCTGAATTATTTCTATTCCAATATGTTTTTTGTACTTCAATTGATGTTGTTGCTTCACTATATGTTTTTTCTGTTAACTCTTTTTGTTCACTTTGTCCTATTGTTCCATTTATTAAATTTCCATCTATTTTACTTTTCTCTGTTTTTTCTTGTGTCCATTGATATGGATAATTTTTATTTGTTTCATATGTTCTGGTATTACCATATTCACTATAATTATGATAATCCCATACACTTAAATCCATTTTATTTTGTATATCTTCTATATTTAAACTTCTTGCTGTTGCTCCTATACTTGAATTACTATATAAAGTTTTGCAATAATCATTTAATAAATACACTCCATTATTATATCCTAATGCGCCTTTAAAATAAACATCTTCACTTGTTGGTTCATCACTTATTACATCTATTGTTCCATCTTCATTTATATTTAATACTCTCCATTTTAAATTATCTTGTGTAACTTCTACATCATTACCATATCCAGAATATTTTGATTCTACTGTATATGCTGTTATTTCACTTTGTGGTGTATATTCTACATAATCTCCTATTTTTACATAATCTGATATTTTTTTAGGTTCTATATTTCCTTCTGGTTCTTTGTCTATTATATTTGTTGATTTTCCATTGTATACTTTTATCATTTTCATTATGTCATCTGTGTCTAATTTTTCATCTTCATTTGCTAAGTTTGCTGCTATTTTTTCTATTCCTTGTAATTTATTTTTTCCTAAATAGTCATTTACTATTGTTTTTATATCTTCTTCTCCACATATTGTTCCATCTTTATTTGAATCCCCATATATTATAGTTTCATACTCCTCAGTTCCTGTTTGTATTTTGTCTCCTGTTTTTATGTTAGCTTTATCCTCTATTGCTTCTCCATTACTGTTTTTTATTTCTATTATATTATCATTGTTACTCTTTGCCGTTTGTTTATTTATACTCTTCATATTATTATTTAATGCTATAGTTACATTTTTATTAGTTCCTATTAAACTTTCATAAAATTTTATTTCTATTCCTGTTGTATCTGTTGCATATATTTTTGTATTTCCTAAAGTTGTTAATGTTACTACTGTTATTACTAGCATTAATCCACCAGCTTTGAATATTCTATTTAGTTCATTTTCTTTATATTTAAATATTGCTGATATCATTAAAAGTATTGAACATATTAATAGTACATATCCACAATTTTCTCTTGCTCCTGCTTTTGGTAAACTTTTTGTTGTCTCTGTAGTATTATAGTCTGTTTTTCCAGTCATATTTTCTGTAGTTTTCCCTGTTATATTTCCTGTTGCATTCCCTGTTGTATTTCCTGTTGTATTTCCTGTTTCATTCCCTGTTGTATTTCCTGTTGTATTTCCTGTTTCATTCCCTGTTGTATTTCCTGTTTCATTCCCTGTTGTATTTCCTGTTGTATTTCCTGTTGTATTTTCTGTTGCATTTCCTGTTGTGCCTTTTTTAACAGAATCTATTGTTAATACATTATTTAATCCTTGTATGTCATTTTCCGTATATGATTGCTCCTGTCCTTTTGTTCTAAATTTTACATTTTTTAGTCCAAAAGTTGTTTTAGTACTTGTTTCCTTTATTGCTTTAAATTTTAATTTAAGCGTACTTGTCCCTTTTTCTGCCAAATCATAATATATACATGATAATTTATCTCCATTTACCGCTGCATACATTCCTGTTGTTGAGCTTTCTTCAAATTGATAAATTTCTTGATTATATTTAACTTCAAAATCACATGCTACTATTTCTTCATTTAGGCTTATTGTTACTTCTACTTCGTCTCCTACTTTTATATCTGTCTTTCCTCCTGTTAGCCCTATTGTTAGCTCAAATGCAGCATTCGATGTTGTTATTAATACTATTGATATTAATAACATTATAAATGATATTGTTAATTTTCTTATTAATTGTTTTTTCATAATACATTCTCCTTTTCTTTATTTTAGCATACTATTTTTTCATTTTGATTACATTCATTTTACATTTATATTACTAATATAGTAAGGAGATATTTATATGAATTTTATACATAAAAACAGCTAGACTATTTTTATTATCTAACTGCTTTTCCTAAATTTAATTTTAGCTAAAAAATCTTTTAAAATCTTCTTCATTTATTTTTTCTTTTTCTAACAATGCTTGTGCTATTAAATCCAATTTATCTCTATGTTGTTTTAACAATTCTTGTGCATCATTATACGCTGTATCGATTAATTTTTTAACTTCTTGTCCTATTTTATCACCAATATCTTCTCCAAATATTTGCATTTCATATGGTTCTTTTCCTTGGAAATCTATTGGTCCAAGAGTCTTACTCATTCCATATTTTGTTACCATGTCTCTTGCAATTTTTGTTGCTACTTCTATATCATTGCTTGCACCTGTTGAAATATCATCTAAAACTAATTGTTCTGCAGCTCTTCCTCCTAGTAATGCAATTAATTTTTCTTCCATTTCTGTTTTTGATATATAATATTTATCTTCATCAGATTTGTACATTGTATATCCACCAGCTACACCTCTTGGTATAATTGATATTTCTTTTACATCTGTTTGTGTTGGTAAATATCTACTCACAACAGCATGTCCTGCTTCATGATATGCTGTTAATTTTTTATCTTTTTCTGAGTATTTTCTAGTTCTTTTTTCTAGTCCAACTGTTACCTTTTTTACCGCTTCTTCTATATCTGGATTTTCAATGTCTTCATGTTTATTTTTAGTAGCTATAATTGCCGCTTCATTTAAAATATTTGCAAGTTCTGCTCCTGTAAATCCTGCAGTATCTTCTGCAATGCTTTCTAAATTAACATCATCTGATATTCTTTTATCTTTACTATGAATTTTTAAAATTTCTAATCTTCCTTTTAAGTCTGGTGTTGGTATTGTTATTTGTCTGTCAAATCTTCCTGGTCTAAGCAAAGCTTTATCTAACATTTCTGGTCTATTTGTTGCAGCTAATACAATTACTGTTTCTTCAGAACTAAATCCATCCATTTCTATTAGTAATTGGTTTAATGTTTGATTGTTTTCTGTTTCTGATCCGCTATTTGATGTTCTCCTAGAGCCTATAGCATCTATTTCATCAATAAAAACTATACATGGTGATATTTTTCTTGCTTTTTCAAATAATTTTCTAACTCTAGATGCTCCAAGACCTGCAAACATTTCTATAAACTCTGATCCACTCATTGATATAAATGGAACATTTGCTTCTCCTGCAATAGCTTTAGCTATTAAAGTTTTTCCTGTTCCAGGTTTTCCATATAATAAAACACCTTTTGGAATTTTTGCTCCCATTTTTGCAAATTTTTCTGGTTTCTTTAAAAATTCAACAATCTCAATTAATTCTTCTTTTTCTTCATCTAATCCTGCTACATCATCAAATTTTATTTTTGTTTTTCTTTCTGTGTCATCATAAACTTTACCTTTTTCACCAAGTCCTTGCATTTTTATAATCATAATAATTAATATTACCATTAAAGCTGTTGGTAAAAATGTAATAATTACACTTGCCATTTGTGCAAATACACTTTTAGGTTTTTGAATTAATTCTATTTCATTTCCTTCTGCTACTTTGCTTTGTATTAAATTCATAAAACTTTCTGTTTCAGGTACTATTGTTGTCTTTTCTTTTTCTTCATTTTTTAATTTTACTTTTACTGTTGTACTTCCTGTTGTCATTTCTACTTTTTCAATATTACCATAAGAAATTTCTTTTATTAAATTTGTATATGCTAAAGTTTTTTCATCTTTTTTATCTTGATTTTTTACATAAAAAATTGCTACCCCTGCTAATGCAATTATTAATATTGCTAAACCAATTATAAGCATAATTAATTTATTATCTTGTTTACTTTCATTTTTGTCTTTTTTATTTTGGCTCATTTTTACTCCTTTCTACATCCTCTAAGCATTAGAACCTTCTGGCTCTTCTCCTGCATTATTATCTTCCTTTTCTTTTTTATCTTTCTTTTCCTTAGATTTTGGTTTTTGTGTTTCTTTATCTTTCTTTTCTTGTTGTTCTTTTTCTTTTTTTCTAGTTTCTTCTTCCTCTTTTTCTTCTAACTGTTTTTTTACTAGTTCTTGTGCTTCAACTATTTTCATTAATTCTGCTTGCTTCTTTGTAAAATCTACTTTTAATATAAATATTGCTGCTACTAAATAAATAGCTGCTACTGCTATATACATTACTTGGAAATATTGCATATTAAATTTAACAAATATATTTATAGCTATATATATTATATTTAATATTGTAGATAAAGTAAGTGCATATACTGCCATATTAAATATAGCTACAAATCTCATTTTTATTTTCGCAATCCATGTAGTTAAATATCCAAACAAGCTTAAAAATACGGCATTTGAAAGTGTTGTAAGGAAATACATAATAAAACTATAAACAAATACTGTTAAGAATTCACTAGCATATAAATTAATAATTTGTGAGCTATGAGCATAGTTAATAACATCTTGTTTTGTAAATTCTGTTATTCCTATTTGACTAAATATTTCACTATATTCATAATTTATATTTCCTGCTACTCCTTGACTTTTTAATATAACTTTATTTTTTAAAATAATACATCCTTGTCCATTTTCATTAATATCATTTATATATTCATTAATTTTTTGTTCATCATCTGTATTAGTATCTACAATAATTTTTCCTATAATAGAATTTTTTTGAGCTATAGTTATTACATCTTCTGAATTCACACTTAGTTTGCTTTCTTTATAAGAAAATTCAGGGAATTGATTTTGAAGATAATTTGCACCATCTTGTACTAAATTGTTTGTTTTATATATTATTCCTAAACCAAGTATAATTGCTAATATAACAACTAATTTAGCTATATATTTAATTGCATTTCCTAGTCCTTGTGCTGCCATTTCTGGATATTTTTCTATTTTTGTAATTGAATACCATACCTTTTTAAAGAAATTTGGCTTTAAAATATTTATTTCTTCATTATTTTGTTCTTTAACTTCTTTTTTGTTGTCTTCGCTCATTATCTATACTCCCTTCTTATATTAGAATCAACGAATTTTGGATTTATATTAAAAATAACTTTATCTCCTATTTTAATATTTTTATTTGTTATATCACAAGTTATATGAAAAGTTCCTACTCTTCCTAATATTTTGCAATTATAATCTCCTATTTTTACATACAAGGCTTGTTTTTTTACAGAATCTTTTATATCTCTTACAATATATCTTATTTTATCAACAGTTCTAAACATGTCCCTGTTATTTGCTAGATTAACCCCATTCATATATCCACAAGGTATTATTGCTACTTTTGTATCTTTTTTTGTTTTATATGTATTAGAATATCCTATATTAAATCCTTTTGGTAGTTCTTTTATTTCAGATACTTGTGACTCTAAATATGCTATCTTTTTTAAACCTATGTTGTTTTTAAATGATAATCTTCCTAAAAAAGCAGATCCAATTCTTACTGCATTTAAATGCATATTAGGAAATTTTACAAATGCTGAAGAATTACATATATGAAGAATTCCTGTTTCAATATCGTTCATTTTTAAGACTTCTATTACTTTTATAAATCTTTCAAATTGTTTTTTAGTATATTTATCATCATAAAAACTTATAGAAAAATGTGAAAATGTACCTTCTATTTTTATATGTTTCATATTTTTTATTGTTTCTATTATTTCTTCTCTGTTATTATATACAAATCCATATCTTCCAAAACCTGTATCTATTTTTAAGTGAACCCTTATTTTTTTATTTTTGTTTTCACCTATTTTTTCGATTATTTTAGCATCTTCTTTTGAACCTAATGTTAATATAATATTATTGTCTACTAATGTTTCCACATCTTGTTCTATTGCTGTTGATGATAACATTAGTATTTCTTCTTTTATTCCAGCTTCTCTTAATTTTATTGCTTCATCAACTGTTGAAACAGCAAAAAATGATATTCCATTATCAATTAAAAATTTAGTATATTCTACTATTCCTAATCCATATCCATTTGCTTTTACAACAGCTATTATTTTTAATGAATTTCCTTTATCATCTTTTTCTGTTTTATTAGCATATTTCTTTATTTGTTTTATATTATGGCTTAAATCATTTTTATTAATTACTAAGGTATTCAATTTTTTCTCCTTAATGCCTTTTTAGGCTCATTGTTTCACTATTTTTTATTTTTAAATTTCATTTTTATTTGTCTTAGTGTTCTAAATGCTTTTTCTGAAAATCTGTATAATTTATATGTTAATGGTTTAAATGGATAATATACTTCTCCTATAAATTCTGTGAAAGTTGCTCCAAATCCTTGTTTGAATCTATATAATCCATATTGAGGATGATTTTCATCTACAACTCCTGATACTCCTCTAAAGTCATATACATCATCTTTTCTTTCTATTGCCATTTTTATCATTTCCCATTGTAATAAATAATTTGGCATTAGATTTCTATGTTTATTACTACTTGCTCCATATAAATACCATGTTTTATTTCCATAAAAGATTGGTATAACTCCTGATATAGGTTCTCCTTCATAATATGCCATTAACACTTTCATATGTTTTGGACCTAAACAGTCATACATTTTTTCAAAATATTCTAATGGACGAATTATAAATCCGTCTCTTGCACCTGTTTCTATCATAATTTTATGGAAGTCTTTTAAATCTTCTTTTGTTCCTTCTTTTACTGTTACTCCTTTTCTTCCTGCTAATCTTATGTTATATCTCCATTTTTGTTTAAACCCTGCCATAACTTCTTCTTCTGTTTTATCTTTTATATCTAATCTAAATACGTATCTTGGTTGTATTTCATCTTTAAAATCTTTGGCATCATCTTTTATTTTATATCCTAAATTTGTTACAATATCTCTAAATGTTTCATCTTTACTTAATATGTCTGGTTCCATTCTTAATACTATTGCATTGTATTTTTTTGCAAGTTCTTTTGCTCCATCTGTTAATTGTTTCATTATTCCAATATCATGTATGTCACATACTGGGCCTCTTGATGAATACATTATATTTCCAAATATAGGCATTTTTCTAATCCACACACATAATGAACCTGTTATATTCCCATCTTCGTCTTCTGCTAATATTACTTCTGGTTTCCAGTTTGGCTTTTTAACTTCTGCCCATTCTAATGATTGTTGGAAATTACATCTTTCGTTACTTTCTAAAAATTTCTTGTATTTTTGTTTCGACTCTTCATCTTCTACGAATCTCATGGTTTTATTTATTCCTCCTATTTTATTATTTACAATATATTGGTATTTTACACTAAAATATGAAATTTTACAAGTAATTTACATAGCTTGTATATAAAAAAATTAAAACATTATAAAATTAGTTTAATATAACCTTTTTATAAGTGAAATTTTATTTTTAATATCTCTAAATTTATTGATAAAACAACTTTCTAATGTTAAAATATAGCTATAAATTAGCTTAAACAAATATATATATGAGGTTATACTATGAAAAAAAGACAAGAAATATATAATTTATATTGGTATTTTGCTTGTGAAAGACAAAATATATTTATAAAAAAATTGAATAATGAATCGGCTCCCTGGACAAAAGACTCTATATTGCAAGAATATAAATTTTGTAATAGCTATAGAGTTAATGATAGAGTTAGCCAGTATTTATTAAAAAATGTTATATATAATGATAAAAAGTATTCTGATGAAGATATGCTTTTTAGAATATTATTATTTAAATTATTCAATAAAGAATCCACTTGGGAGTTATTATTAAATAATTTTGAAGATATTACTTTAAAAACATTCAATATAAAAAAATATTCTAA
This sequence comes from uncultured Clostridium sp., assembly GCA_900556695.1. Taxonomy (GTDB): domain Bacteria; phylum Bacillota; class Clostridia; order TANB77; family CAG-508; genus CAG-269. The sequence continues at coordinate 3,449 of USQA01000004.1, read as the reverse complement.
AGTACTAGAAAATGCTATATCTAATAACATAAAAATTTATAATGACGCTTATATAAGTTGCGCCAACAAAGCTTTTGGCTATGATAGAAAACATGATAATCATTTAGCATTACTTAATAAAATGTTTAATGAAGATAAAATGCAAGATAGAATTGTTACATGCAAAACTATGGAAGAAGCATTCAATATAATTAAAAGTTATCCCCTAATAGGAAACTTTATGGCTTATCAATTAGTAACTGATATTAATTATAGTGAAGTTGTAGATTGGAAAGAAAATGAATTTACAGTCGCTGGACCAGGATCACTTCGTGGAATTAAAAAGTGTTTTATTGATAAAGGCAAAATGAGTAATGAAGATATTATTAAATATATGTTTAAGCATCAAGAAGAAGAATTTAAAAGACTTAATTTAGATTTTAAAAGAATTGGTAACAGACCTTTGCAATTAATAGATTGTCAAAATATTTTTTGTGAATTAGATAAATACTGTAGAAAGGCTTTTCCTGATTTAAAATCTAATAGAACTAAAATAAAAAAACATTATATTCCTAAAAAAGATAAAATTGAATATATTTATCCACCAAAATGGAATGTTGATTTTTATTAAGTTTTAATATTTTAAATATTTAATACAAAAGCAAAAATTAGTTTAGAATAATAAAAATTAGATAATAATGGAGTAAAAAATGAATTATAATGAAATGAAACAAGCTGTAAAACTATTAAGCAACGAATGGAATTTAGGAAAAAAAGAAGCTGAAACTGATAGCGACATTTGTACTTGGATATATTTAGTTGATATTTTACAGGAAAGTGAAAAAATAATAAAATATAAAGATGGAAATAAACTTATAGGATTTTGTGGTTATTCTAAAAATTCTTCAACTAAATATAAATTGCGTAAGAAATTTTATAAATTTATTAAAAATAGGTTATATAAAAGCAAAAGTATAAAAAATTTAAAGGCATTTAAAGAATATGAAAGCAACTACAATTATACTCCAGAAGAATTAAAAAAACATTTTGATGGAGAGGTTTCTATATTAATAGTTGACAGAGATTATAGAGGACAGAAAATAGGTGAAAAATTATTATTAGATGTGTTTGAGCTTGCTAAAAAGGATAACATGAAAAATCTTCAAATATTAACAGATGAGTCATGTAATTATAAGTTTTATGAAAAATTAGGATGCAAAAAAGTATATGAAACAATAGTTGAAAATAAAGAAATAGGACAACTTGGAAATGAATATACTGAAAAAGCATTTATATATGAAAAGAAATTATAGAAAAATTATTATAAATTAAGTCTTATATAAGATAAAAACTCACGAACTTTAATTAGTCCGTGAGCTGTTTTTTATGGAGCAGGTAGTGGGAATCGAACCCACGTCATCAGCTTGGAAGGCTGAGGTTCTACCATTGAACTACACCTGCATATTTTTCCTCCTGACAATTATAGATTATAAATGTTTTTTATTATTTTGTCAATACATTTATTTAATTTTTTCCAATTTATTTATATTTATTTTTTTACTTATTTTTTTAAAAATATTTATTAATGCAAACAAGCCTTTATTAATCCCACAAACAATGGTGCTGGATTATTTGGTCTTGATTTTAATTCTGGATGAAATTGTCCTGCTATAAAGTATGGATGTTCTGGAATTTCTACTATTTCTACTAATAGTCCATCAGGTGATGTTCCAGAAATCTTTAAACCTGCTTTTTCTAATTTTTCTCTGTAATCATTATTGTATTCAAAACGATGGCGATGTCTTTCTGAAATTTCACTTTTTCCATATACTTTACTTGCTAAAGTTCCTTCTTTTAATACACATGGATATGCTCCTAATCTCATTGTTCCACCTTTTTTGTCTATTCCTTTTTGTTCTTCCATGATATGAATCAATGGATTTTTTGTATTTTCGTCAAATTCTGCTGAATTTGCATCTTTTAATTTTAATACATTTCTTGCAAACTCTACAACTGCCATTTGCATTCCTAAGCATATTCCTAAAAATGGGATTTTATTTTCTCTTACATATTTTATTGTCTCTATCTTTCCTTCTATTCCTCTATTTCCAAATCCTCCCGGAACTACTACTCCATCAAATCTTGATAATTTTTCTGCTACATTTTCTTTTGTAATTGTCTCTGAATCTACTAATTGTACTTTAACTTTTACATTATTTGCAAATCCTGCATGATATAAACTTTCTATAACAGATATATATGAATCCTCTAATTTTATGTATTTTCCTACTATCGCTATATTTACCTTTTTTTCTGGGTCTATTTTTCTAATGTTTTCAATCATTTCTTCCCATTTTTTATTATCTGGAATATATTTATCTAATTTTAAATGGTTACATACTTCTCTGGCTAGTCCCTCTTCTTCAAGCATTAATGGAACTGCATATAAGCAATCTGCTGTTTTATTTTGTATTACACTTGTTTTCCTTACATTGCAAAATAATGATAATTTTTCTCTTATATTTTCTGGTATTTCTTGCTCTGTTCTACATACTAATACATCTGGTTTAATTCCCAAACTTTGAAGTTCTTTTACAGAATGTTGAGTTGGTTTTGATTTTATTTCATTTGAACCAAATATATATGGAAGTAATGTTACATGTATATACATAACATCTTCAGGATTTTTTTCTAGACCAACTTGTCTTATTGCTTCAATTATTGACAGTCCCTCTATATCTCCTATTGTTCCACCTATTTCTGTTATAACTATATCTGTGTCTGTACCTTCAAATCCATATATTTTTTCTTTTATTTCATTAGTAATATGAGGAATTACTTGAACTGTTTTTCCTAAATAGTCTCCTCTTCTTTCTTTCTCTATAACATTTGAATATACTCTTCCCATTGTAACACTAGAATTTTTTGTTAAGTTTTCATCTATAAATCTTTCATAATGTCCTAAGTCTAAATCTGTCTCTGCTCCATCATCTGTTACAAATACTTCTCCATGTTCGTATGGATTCATTGTACCTGGATCTACATTTATATATGGATCAAATTTTTGAATTGTAACTTTATATCCTCTATTTTTTAACAATCTTCCCAAAGATGCTGCTGTTATTCCTTTTCCTAATCCTGATACAACTCCACCTGTTACAAAAATATATTTTGTGTTCATTTTTCCTCCTATCAAAACATCTATTACAGGTTTATCAAATTATCTTTTCAAAATAAAAAAAGATTAAAAAAATTCCTGCAAAATCGGTTTTTTTTTAATCTATTATTATTTTAACACTTGCCTTTTTATTTGGCAAGTGTTTTTCTAATTTTTTTACTTGACATTAATTTTTACTGAACTGTAGCTAATTTTCTGTCAAAAATGTCAAAAAGGGGCGTCCCTATTGACAGAAATTTTATTGACCTATTCCATATTGTTTATATAACCAAGATGTATAATCAAATGGTGT
>USQA01000003.1 GCA_900556695.1 uncultured Clostridium sp. | reverse complement strand
TCAGCATTTAATAAATTAACTTTTATTCCACTTAAAGTACTTTCATTTTGATCTCTTTTTCCATTGGCATTTGCATCATACCAAGCAATACCACTAATCATTTTATTCTCATCAGATATATTACTATTATCTCCATCAGAATTATTATCCTTATTGTATGGTTGTATGATATGTATTAATTCTTCCGTTTTAGCTACTTCTTTTCCATTAATTTTTACTATAGCATAATTTATTATGTTTTTAGCATTATATTTATCTTTTCCATTATCAACTATTACAGATATTTTTAAATATACTGTTTTTCCCTTTTCTAAATCAATTTCTGTCTCTATTTCGTTATTATATGACCTTTTCACTTCTTCCTCATCTACTTTTATATGTCTTATTTCAAGTTCCTCAGGAATATTGTCTTCTATAGAAATAGTTTCATCTGTTTCACCGGAATTTGTTATTGTAATTATATATTCAAACATATCTCCATTTTTTATATATTTATCTTTTGTATTACTTTCTATAGCCATACTTATACTCTGTTTTAATACTTTATCTTTCCACAAATTCGATCTATATGTATTGTTATCTTGATTTATCGTTGTATAAAATTCAATATCTTTATCATCATTTATTGAACAACTATATTTTAATACTTTAATTTCTCCTGATTTAAAATTACCAACATCTATTAAGTCACTATATTCTATTTCTTTTTTTTCTATATTTTTAGTGTTATCGACACTTGTACTATTATTTTCAGATGGTGCTTCGTCTTCTATATCTTTTATATCATCATCTGATATTTCTACATTTGGATCAAAATCACCTGTACGTAGTTCTAATAAATTTACATTTAAACTATTTTGCAAGTTAGTATTTATCTTTACATTATTTTTCTGTTGTTCTGATATATTCTCAATAATTGCAACATATTCTATTTCTCCACCATTATATAGCTCATTTCTTCTATCTGTAATTCTTTTTACTGTTACTCTTATATCTCCAGATTTTAGAGTAGAAGATAGGTCTTCTGATTCAGTTGTTACATCATTATACTTAGTAGTACATTTATTTGTTATTACTTTTCCATCTGTTATATCTTTATTTACTCTTACTTCATATTCTTTTGTAATTGTTTTTCCTACTTCAATTGTTTCAATTGTTTCTTCATATGCTTTTTTATCTGTTACTTCTTTATAATATGATGCACCTGTATATTCATAGTTAGCTTTTGGTTCTACATATGTTGTTCCTTCTGGTACATTTCCAGAAATTGTTGCATTGTTAACAGTTTCTGTACCTACATTAGATACTTCTAATGTATATTTTATTACTTCTCCTGCTTTTACTTCTGCTTTATCCTTTAAATCATCATTTCCAACTTTTGCTGTTATGTTAGCTTTCAATTTTGGTCCAACACCTGTTGTTAATTTTACTTGTGTTGCTTTTACTATATTTCCTGCATTTGTATTGGCATCTACATAATTAACTTGATAATCTTGACTTGCGTTTTCATTGTACTCTAAATTTTCAGGTATTACAGCATTATAAGTTGCTATAATACTTTCTTGTGAGTTAACTTCATCTTTTGCAATTAAATATTTTTTTACTGAAGCTGGATTTTGGATTGTCTCACTCCATCCATTATCTTCATTAGATATATCATCTGTTGCATTTTCATTTTCTGTATAATATACTGTTGCACCTTCTGCACTAATTGGACTTGTTACATTAATTCCAATTGATTCTTCTGTATTTCCTGTTGGAAATGTTCCAAGAACTTTTATATCTTTTATTGCATTTGATTTATTATTAATAACTTCTATTTTTGGTGTTATTTCTTTTGCTTTTGTTCCTCTTTCAAGCATAACTTCTTTTGTTGAATCTTGATTAACTTCTTCTATTCCTAATTGCTCTATTGTTGTTACTGTAGTTACATCTGTTGGGGCAACTATTTTTATATCTTTTGTAGCTTTTGCATCATTTGTATATGCCTTTGCTTTTTCGTTTGAATAACTCATTATTATTTGTGTGTCTTTTGTCGCTGTTTTTCTATTTAATTTAAGTTTTCCATTTATTATAATTGTTGGTCCTTCAACAGCACTTTCACTGTAATGTGTTTGTTCCCCTTGGATTTCTATTGTTAATTCTTTTCCATTTAAGTACGCTCTTTTTATACTTAATTCATCTTCGTATAGCATTGAAATACTATCTATTGTTATTTGTTCAATTTCTTCTGGAAATTGTATTTTTAAAACAGGATTTTTATATAAGTCATTTAATTCACTTTTAGACTTTAATACAGCTTTTATTTCCACATCATTTTCAATAACTGTTGATAACTCACTTTTATTAACTTCTAAGTAAGCTTCTGTTGTTGTTTCTTCTAATTTTGTTTTTACTAAATTTTTAGGTGTTTGTTGTCCTTCATTTAAATTAGTAGTAACAAATAATGCTGTATTAAAATCAACTGCATTTTTTACTATTTTTTCATCATTTGTTTTAATTACTTTATTATTTGTAATACTAATTTCTCCACCTGTAATTGGAGCTGTTGTTCTTATTACTATTCCTGCTTGCATAGCTTCTCCATAGTCAATTACTATGTTACCATTTTCATCTGCTTGGCTATCTTTTGTAATTACAGCTATTTGTTCACCATTAGCATTTCTTATTGCTAAACTTCCATCTTCTCCTAATACTTTTATTAATTGGTCCTTATTAATTGTAGTTTTTCTATATAAAATATTAGCATTTGTACCTTGTAATGGTACATTTTTTTCATAATCAGTTTGTGATGCAAATACATCTTGTTCTTTTATTTCAATATAGCTTAATATATTTGTAGCATTTACATTAACAACATCTGTTGTTGTATATTCTCTATCAATTCCTTGATACAATTTTCCTTTGTATATTGTTGATTCAGAATTTTCTATATTAGCTGTTACAACCTCTACGTGAACCTTTTATATCCTATCTTGTTTTTTCTCACAAAAGCCTCTTCTTTTTGATCATCTTTGTTTATTAATAAATCATCTATGTTTGTTTCTATTTTTTCATCATTATATAATGTTATTTCTATATTTCCATTAACAGTAATATCTTGTACATTATTTACATCATATAAATATGTTAAAACTATACTTTCACTTCCATCTTTTTTCCATGTTACTATATTTTCTTGTGAAGCATCATTTTTTAAATTAATGTTTAATTGTTTATTTTCATAATTATATTGAGAGTTTGTCATTGTATTTAAATTAACAACCGCTGAAGCATCTGCTTGTGTTCCATTCATTTCTGGAACATTTGCATTAATGTTTATTTCTTTTATTGGATAACTATTATCTTTTAATCCAACATTCAATAAAATTTGTACAACTCTCTTTTCTTGCCCTGCAACTTGTAAGTTTTTATTTGTAATAATTTTTGCAGTTTTTTCTATATTTTCAGGAGTTTTATTTTCAGGTATAACTTTTAAAGTTACTTTTTTGCTTGATTCTACCTCTTTGTCTTTTTGACTACTATCTCTATATATACCATTTAATTTAATAACACTTTCCATGTTTAATAATCCTACATTAAAAGCTTCTTCTCTTTTTATTTCTATAGGTATTTCTAGTTCAACTTCAGAACCAGCATTAATTTGGTTTAAAGTTATAGTATTTCCTTCAATTTTGTTTATATAGTCATTTTGAGTTTCTTTTAATGTAAAATTAGAATTTTGCAACTCAATTTTCCCATTAAAATACCCTTGTTGTTTAACTTTCAAATGGATACCCAATTTAATATCTTCACTATAGACACTCTTTTCTATACTTGATACTTGTCCTCCATTATCATCCTTAAAGTACACTCCAAATTCTACATTTTTGTTGTTAGTACTTATATCGTCAAACGCATAGCTTATTAAGCTACTTCCAACAAATACAAAATTTGTCATAGTCATAGCTAATATTAGCATTAAAACAACAAAAACTTTAAAAACCTTACCCTTCATAATTTCCTCCTTAACTTTGTTAATTAAATTAAAGTTTAATAATTACAAATCATAATTATTCTAATATATTATAAAAAAAATCCTAATCTAAATCAACGTACCTATTTTTATGTTACAAAAAAACACGTTTTTTCCCTTTACGGAACATATATTTCGACATTTATTAACATATTTTATTAAAATTATATTACTTTTGTATTACAAAAAAATTGCCACCGGGGACGGACCTTTTTGGCAACTTTTTGCCACTAGGGACGGACCTTTTTGTTTAGCTTTCTATCTTAAGTTATAGAGGGCTTTAATTTTAGAAGAAAGATCACTTTGTGATTTCTTTTTTGGCAATTCACCCCCCGAACCAATAGCAATTTCAGCAATTTTTATCAACTTTTTTATTTTTCTCATATTTTTTATAAAATTACATAAAATATATTATATTTGTATACAAATTCACTTGACAATTACTCAAAAAAAATTGTATACTAAATATAATAAGAAAATGTTTCTCGCTTTATGGTGGTGCGAGTAATAAATTATCCATTTCGCTAAATGTTCTCGCTTTATAGTGGTGCGAGTAATAAATTATCTATTTTGAAAATATTTAGCCTTCTATATTAAGTTATAGAAGGCTTTAATTTTAGGAAGGACACGTTATATGTTTTTAGAAACAGGATATGTATATCACATAAAAAATGAATACTTTGAATTTGCAAAAGATAAAAAACTCATGAAAAATCACGAAAATGGAAATACAAGACCTACATATTTTTGTATAAAAAATACTAATAGTAAAATTTTATGGTTTATACCTATGAGTTCTAAAGTTGAAAAATATAAGAAACTGCAACAACAAAAGATACAAAAAAATGGTATTTGCGATACTATTGTAATAGGTAAATACAGAAGAAAAGAATCTGTTTTCTTAATTCAAAACATATTTCCAATTACTGAAAAATATATAGATCATATAGATACCGTAAGAAATAAATCTATTGCTGTTGTTGAAGGAACTCAAAAAGAAATAACGACTAAAGTAAATAAAGTTTTTAAATTAAAATCCAAACGGTATAAATTTAATATTTCCAGATATAGATAAGATTGAAAAATTATTGTTAGATGAATTGAACAATAATTAATTTTAGAAGAGAGATCACAAAATGATCTCTTTTTTATCAATTTAACCACCGAACTAATGGCAAACTTAGCAATTTTTATCAACTTTTTTTAATTTTTTTCATATCTTAATAATATAAATATAAAGAGGTGGTTTTTATGAGTAATAACAATAATTTTAATTTTGACCAAAATACAATGAACAATATTAAAAACATGGTTGATAATGGAAATATTTCTGATGCTATTTCTCAGATTTCTCCTGATATGATTCAAAATTTTTCTAAGATGCTCCAAAACAATTCTACTAATAATACTTCTAATTCATCTACGGAAAGCAATAACAATAATATAAATAACAACAACTCTACATATAACAATAATTCTTCAAGCAATTCAAGTAACTCTAATTCTAACAATTCTAATAATGGTTTTGATTTTAATAATTTAGATCCAAATACAATTATGAAAATAACATCTGCTCTTCGGTAAAATGAATAACAAAAATGACCCTAGAGCTAACTTACTTTATTCTTTAAAACCTTATTTAAGGGATGGTAAAAAAGATAAATTAGATCAATATGTAAATTTGTTAAACATAACAAATTTAGCTGATATTTTAAAAGATGATAAAAAGGAGAATAATAATGGCTAGGTTTCCTTTCTTTGGATTTCCTTATCAATATCCATATTACAATAGATATTATAATAATTACAAATATTGTAATTCAAATATTAATAAAACTAATGACAAAAATAGTGATACTGATAAGGAACTAGAAGAAAGTTCTGTACAAGCTAGGGATAATAATAATTCAAATAGATCTTGTTCAAAAATATCATCTAAAAGCAATCAATTTTTACCCTTTTCCTTTAATTTTACTGGTTTCTCAGATTGTGACAAACCTATATTAGAAATTATGGGTATAAAATTATTTCTAGATGATATTATTATTTTAGGTATATTATTTTTATTATATAAAGAAGAAGTTAAAGATGAAATGCTTTTTATTGCATTAATTCTATTATTATTAAGCTAAACTAATCTATAACAATTTCATCATCTACTACACTAACATATGATTGTTTATGTAACGGCTCTTCATCTCTATCTATTTCTTTTACAATATTTGCAATTCTTATTTGAACTGTGTCAATAAGTCCTGCTGCAATTATTGCTTGCTTGTTTCCTTTTGCTCCTGCATGTGCTAATCCCCTTAATGTTCCTAGAACTATTATATTGTCAGAAGCCATTACTTCTGCACCAGAATTAACGTCTCCAATAATAACAATACTTCCTTCTGATTCTAATTTTTGTCCAGATCTTAAAGAACCTCTATGGAATTTTGTTTCAGATACAGCAATTTCTTTTTCAAAGGTTTTCTTTATTCCATGTAACCCTAAAGTTTTTGGACTATCAAATTCAATTTCTACATCTATCTTTTCTTTAATAATGTTTTGTATTTCTTGTATTTCCTTATTTTTTAAAACTTTTCCTGTTACATTTATAGGTGTTTTTTCATCTTTGTATAGCTTTTTTAACTCAGAAAGTTTTTTCTTTAAACATTCTACTAGCTCTTCTTGTTTTGTGTCTTCATTTAATTTAATTACTATTTTGTCTTTTTTCAAATTGATACTTACGCAATTTTTATTCATTTCTAACATCCTTTCTTCATTTAATTTTTAATATTGCAAATCAAACCCGGAATCAACCGCAACTTTTATTGCAATGTTTCTGTGTATATCATTGCTCCCATGTTTTCTTCTACGTCTTGTGTATTCATTCCAAAGTATTCTCCCATTATGTCTCTTACAACTTCTGCAGTGTAGTTACCGTGTCCTCCGTTTTCTACCATAACTACTATTGCTATTTCCGGGTTTTCAAATGGTGCAAATCCTACAAACCACGCGTGTACTTGGTTGTTTGGTGCTTCTGCTGATCCTGTTTTTCCTCCTACACTTATGTTGAAATCTTTAAATCTTACGTACGCTGTTCCTCCTGTATCACTTGTAACTGATTTCATACCTTGTAATACTGCATTTAAATAATTTTGATTTAATTGTTTTTCTTCTTGCGTGTCTTCTTCTAATCCTAGTTTTTTGTTTACAAATTTATTTATTTCTTCTCTTGATGCTTCTGAACCGTCTGAGTTTCTTATTGTTTTTACTATACTTACATCTATTTTATGTCCTCCGTTTGCTAGCATACTAATGTATCTTGCCATTTGTAATGGACTAAACTCATTATCTCCTTGACCTATAGATGCATTTAATGTATTTCCTGGATTCCAATTTTGATCGTCTGGATGTTTTTGTTTTTTAGTTTCTCTATCTGCTAATACACCTGCTGTCTCTCCTTGTAGTTCTATCCCTGTTTTTGTTCCTAATCCAAAGTATCTTGCAAATTCTGCAAGTTTGTCTATTCCCATTCTGTCTCCTGTTTCATAGAAGAAATAGTTACAAGATTTTTCTATCGCTTCTGATACATTTAAATATCCATGTCCTCTATGATAATCTGTGTAGTACCAACAATTCATTGATATTCCATATTTTTTATATACACCTGTATCATTTATTTTTGTATTTAAATTTATTGCTCCTGATTCTAATCCTGCAATTGCTGTAACCATTTTATATGTTGAACCTGGTGAGTAAGAGTTTTGTATTGCTTTATCTACCAATGGTTTTGCTGCATTATTTGTGTAATTATTCCATGCCTCTGTACTTATTCCTCCTACAAAGTCTGATGGATCATAATTAGGATAACTTGCCATTGCTAAAACTTCTCCTGAATTTACATTCATTACCACACATGCCCCTGCTTTAGCATTATAAGCTTTTCCAAAGCCTCCTGATGCTATTTTTTGTATGTTTGAAGCTAGCGCGTCTTCTGTTACTTTTTGAAGATTTGCATCTATTGTAAGCACAACATCAGAACCTGCTGTTGCTTCTTTTGATACATATTCTGCTGTTGTAGTACCATCTACTGCCATATCTATTTGTTTTGTACCATTTTTTCCTTTTAAATACTCTTCAAAAACATATTCTATACCTGTTTTTCCGATAATGTCATTACTACCATATGTACTTTTTCTTTGTTCATATTCTTGGCTATTTATTTTTCCTGCATAACCTAATATATGAGATGCTAAACTTCCTGATGTATATTGTCTTACTGGCTCTACAACTATATTTATACCAACAAATTTATCAGAACTCTCACTAAATTCTGCAACCGCTTCTCTAGAAATATTATCTGCTATTCTAATAGCCTTTGTACTACTATAACCTTTTTGGTTTGCTTCATATCTTATTGCCATTATTTTTCTTGCATCTTGTATGTTATTTGTATCAATTCCATATTTACTTTTAAATTTATAAAAAGCCTGTTCAGCTGTAATATCTTCTGAAAGTTTGTTAGACTTCTTCCATGACAACAACTCTTGTTCTGAAATTGTAAATTCAAATGGTTCTATTTTTATTGGGAAAGAATCTACATATGATGTTTCATATTTTTCTAGTACATTTATCATATTTAATATTGATTGATTTAAAGTTGCAGTATCTACTTTACTTTTATACATTTCTAATGAAAACTGAATTTTAGAATCAACTAACGTAGCACCTGTTTTATCTAATATAGCACCTCTTGAAGCTTCTAATACACTTTCTCTAGTTAATCTTGTATTAGACTCTTCTCTATATTCTGCTCCATGAACTATTTGAAGGTTAAATAATCTAGCAATTAATATTATCCCTAGAACATATATTAGAACTGTTAGTATATTATATCTTAAATTTATATTTGCTTTTTTAGATTTCCTTGCCAAATTTTCACCTTCTTATTTTTAAAAATATCTTGTTAAAATTTTATTTCCTTTGTACTCATTTTCTATATAATACCCTGCTTTTTGAATTAATGGATAAACAATAATTGTTATTATTAAATTATAAATCACTTCGATTGCCATTATTTTTATAAAATTGATAATCTCTACGTTTACATCGATAAAGAAGTAATTTAAAATATACTTTCCAACTTCAAATATTATTGTTGACCCTAATACCATAAGCATTATTGTCATTCTACTATCTTTAGAAAAATTTTTATCAAATGCTCCTGCCATAAATCCAATTGCTCCCAGACATACTGCATAAATTCCTACTTTTGTTCCTACTGTTAAATCTAAGAATAATCCTAAAATAATACCATATATTGTTCCCATTGTTTTATTGGCAAATAGCCCAACAAATAAAACAAATATAATAAATAAGTTTGGCATTATTCCAGCTATTGTAAACCAATTAAAAAAATCAGATTGTAAAAAATAAATAATAAATAAAGTTAAAATTAATACTACGTTAATAATTAATTTTTTCAATTGATTCCACCCTTTCTTATTGATTTGTTATAACTAATACTGTATTTAATTTATTAAAATTTACAGCTGTTTCAATTATTGCATATCTGTCAGTCATATTTTGTGTGTTGTTCACTTTTTTTACTGTACCAACATGAATTCCTTTTGGATATATTCCCCCAAGTCCTGAAGTTTCTATACTATCTCCTTGTACTACGTTAGCATCTGTAGGAATATACATTGCTCTTAAAGCAGATGTTTCATCTAATGTACCTTTACATACAATACTATCTTGTGTAGTACTCATTATACAACTAATAGAACTAGCAGTATCTACTATTGTTTGTACTTTTGAAGTGTTTTCTGTAACAGAAACAATATGTCCTACTAATCCTTCGTCTCCTATTACAGTCATATTTTCTTTAATTCCATCTTTTTTCCCAAGATTTATAACAATTGTTTTTGAATAATTGCTTATATCTTTATTTATAATATAACCTGGTACTGTTTTGTACTCTCCATATTTTTCTGTTAAATTTAGATATTCTTTTAATGTTTCATTTTGTGTTTTTATATTTTCTAATTCTCTTAAAGATTGCTCTAATTGACTATTTTTATTTCTTAAATTTTCATTTTCTTGTTTTAAATTTTTAATGTCTGTAAAAAATGTTCCATTACCACTTATTTTATTTTTTAAGTAAGTTAAACCATTTTGCATAGGCATAACTAAATTACTTGCAATATTTTCAAAAAAGGTTGAATTGTTTTCTCCATTTGAAAATATAACAATTAATATTAAGATAATTATCGTTATAATAATTCCTATTACTCCACTTTTTCTATCTCTATACATTTTTTACTCCTTATTTTTATCTTCTCTTTCTGCTATTTACCAATACTGTTTTTAATCTTTCTAAGTCATCTAATGTTTTACCTGTTCCTCTTACTACACAGTCTAAAGGCTCATCTGCCACATATACTGGCATTCCTGTTTCATTACTTAATAGCTTGTCCAAATTTTTTATTAAAGCTCCTCCACCTGCAAGGATAATTCCTTTTTCCATAATATCTGATGCAAGTTCTGGTGGTGTTTTTTCTAATGTTAATTTTACAATATCTACTATTTTGTTTATTGATTCTTTTATTGCTTCTTCAATTTGTGTTGATGTAACTTTTACATTTCTAGGGAATCCACTTGCTAAGTCTCTTCCTCTAACATCCATGCTCATTTCTGTCATTAATGGCATTGCACATCCTATTTGTATTTTTATTTGTTCTGCTGTTGTATTGCCAATTGCTAAGTTCATTTCTCTTTTTATATAATTTACAATATCTTCATCAAGCTCGTCTCCTGCAACTCTTAAAGAATGACTTACTACAATTCCTCCAAGTGATATAACTGCAACTTCTGTAGTTCCTCCGCCTATGTCTACTATTATATTTCCACTAGGTTCTCCTACCTCTAAAGATGCACCTATTGCTGCAGCCATAGGTTCTTCTATTAAATAAACTTCTTTTGCACCTGCTTGTATAACAGATTCTTCTACAGCTCTTTCTTCTACTTCTGTAATTCCAGATGGTACTCCAACTACAACTCTTGGTTTTCCTACATTATATCTTTTTCCTACTTTTGGTATTATGTTTTTTAACATTAATTGTGTTGCTGTAAAATCAGCAATAACACCATCTTTTAATGGCCTTACTGCTTTTATTTGTTCTGGTGTTCTTCCGAAGCATGTCTTTTGCTTCGTTTCCTGTTGCTAATATATTTCCATTTTTTATATCTATAGCAACAACTGATGGTTCCTTAAGTACTATTCCTTTTCCTTTTAATGTTACTAAGATATTTGCTGTACCTAAATCTATACCTATGTCTTTTGAACCTAATCTAAAAAAATTTATTATATCTTTACCTTTCATAATACATCCTTTCTTATTTTGAAACTAATTCAGAGAAAATACTTTTATAATTCATATTCCCAATTACTAAATGGTCTAATAATTCTATATCAAACATTCTTGCATTTTTATACACGCTTTTAGTAAATTCTATATCTTGTTTACTTGGTGTTGAATCTCCACTAGGGTGGTTATGCACTAATATAATCTTTGGCGCTTTCATTTTTATTGGTTCTACTAATATATCTTTTATTGACAAATTAGCAAAATTACTACCACCATAAGCAATATTTTTGATTTTTAAAATCTCATTTCTGTTATTTAAAACCACTATTTTTGCAATTTCTCTTTTTTTATTTCTCAATTCACTCATTAAAATTTTTGCTAAATCATATGGCTCTTTAATAATAACCTTTTTATAATTAGCTGGTTTTGACATTCTTACACCTAGCTCGCATAATGCTTTTAGTTGAATAGCTTTTACTTTACCTATTCCTTTTATTTGCATAAATTCTTCTATTGTTGTTTCTGTTAAAAAACTTAAATCATCTATTTTAGTATCATTTAAGTTAAGTATTTTTTGTGCTAGCTGTACTGATGTTTCTTCTTTTGTTCCGGCTTTTTATAATAATAGCTAATAGTTCTGCATTAGATAAATTTTGTTCTCCATATAATTCTAATTTTTCGTATGGTCTTTCTAATTCTGGTAATTCTTTTATTTTTATAGACAAAATATTTTCCTTCTTTCTTGTACATATTTGCCCCTATTTTGTCTTTTTATTATTTGTTCCATATCTAGATTATATATATTAAAATTTAAACTTTTTTATATATAAACACTGCTAAAACCATTCCAATAATACTTGAAATACTTATTTTAAACATCATAGCAAATGTGATCTTTAAAACACTTAAATCTAAAGTAACTGGAGTTTCTAACCCAAAACTTTGATTATATGATAGCCACCAAAGCCAATCTACTTTTGAAGCTAACTCTCCAAGTAATCCACCTACTACTAAACCTGATAAAATAAATATTAATAATATCCATATATTTTTTTCTTTAGTTGCCATCTTTTTTTACCTCCTAAAAAATCGCGTTCTTTCTACGGATTTTCAACTTTATTTCACTTTTGTATTATATATGAATTTAACATTTTTTTCAAGTATAAAAGCACATTTTTTTATTAAATTGTTAAAATTTTACATAATATGTTTGATTTTAATTTTTAAATATGTTATAATTAGCATAAGGTTCTTTCCAATGTTTGGAAATCAGGATTTAGCAATAGTAACTTATTAGCTCTTTGAAAATTTAAAAGGAGGTTTTTAACATGAAAAATGTTAAAAAGAGCAAAAAACATGTAGCAATGCTAACATTGTTAGCATTGGTTATTTGTACGATATATTGTACAAATACAGCAAAGGCAGATACTGAAAACTTTTGGAATCCTTCAGATGTAGTAAAAGTTTCAAAATGTACCATTAATGGGTCAGAACGGACCTTAACTTTACTCAAAAATGGAGATTTATACTTTCAAGCAACCGAAACAAGTTCTCCAAAATTTGCATTCTTAGATGTTATGAATTTTGGATTTGACAAAATGTATGGAACAGTTTATGTATTAACGTCCGAAAATTTGTTGGGTTGGTGGAATTATGATTTAACTAATTCTCCTACTTTAAATTCAGTTTTTAAAAACATGAGTAATCCAAAAGATCCTATAGGTGATATAGAAAAATTACTATTTGATGAAAATAATGAATTTGTTATAGGCTACAAGACTGTCGCTGGAGAAACTTATTCACCATTAACAATGTCTGAAATGAAATCTTTCTTTGGGATTCCTGACGATCCTACACCAACGCCTACTCCGACCGCACCAGTATCTACTCCTTCTGCAACTCCAAAAGTTACCCCTACTACTCCTCCAAAAAACACAACTGATCCTGTTGTTACACCAAAAACAGTTACAACAAAGAAAGTTGTTAAAAAGAAAGCTGGTTATTCCTGTCTTTCTATTGGAAATAAAGTAACTAGCAAGTATAAACTTGCAAAGGGTAAACTTACTTGGAAAGGAAGCAGCAAGAGTAAGAAATATTTTGGAATTAAGTCAGCTGCATTCATAAAGAAAAGTGGCAACCTTGTCTTTTTGACTAAAAAAGGTAAAGTATACACCTTATCTCCTAAAGGGAAGAAAAAGTGTATTGTTAAAAAGAAGGGTAAAAAACTTATCTTAAAAAATAAGTTTGCAGTAAAAGTCCAGGTAGGCAAGAAGTTTATTAATCTAGCTAATAAGTGAAAATTTTAGTGCTAAATCCTGGGAAGAGAGATGACACATGTCATCTCTTTTCCTTTTTATTTTAAATTTATCTTGAATTGTTTTTTTACTTATGTTATATTAGCATAAGTTTTATTTTTTTATTAATTTTATTACCAAAAATTGTGCATTTAAATATAATATCAATAGTAGTATAATATAATTAGTAGTTATCAAAGGAGGCCTTTTCTTATATGAAAATTGAAAAACTTACAGAAAATAACACGTTTTCTGGTCTTATTGCCTACACGAGTTTCTGTTGTTTCCGAAAAAACTTACAGAAAATAAAATACGTGTTATTGTTAATACAGAAGACTTAAAAGAAAATGATATAGATTTTAATTTATTAATGAATAAATCAATGGAAACCCAGAACCTATTTTTTGAAATTTTAGAAAGAGCTGAAGAAGAACTTGATTTTCATACAGATGGTTATAAGCTTTTAATAGAAGCATTTTCTTCATCTGATGAAAAACTAGTTTTTACTATAACAAAATATTTACCTAAAGAAATATCAAATACCCTTGAAACACCAAAAAAGAAAAAACTAGCTGTAAAAAGAAAGAGCATAGACTTTTCTAACAAACAAATCATATATTCTTTCAGTTCATTTGAAGAATTTTGTAACTTCTGTAGTTTTATAAATAATAACTCTAATATAAATGTAACAAAAATTTCAAAAAATATTTCTTTGTATTTTTATAATGATACATATTATTTAGCGTTAAGAAACGTAAACACATCTTATGCTAATATCAAACTATTTTATGCAATTGCATTAGAATTTGGAAAAGTGCTATCTCCTTCAAAAAGCTTTGAAAACAAATTAATGGAACACGGTGAAATTATAATTAAAAAGAATGCAATTCAAACAGGAATAAAGTATTTTGTTAAATAACGGGGACGGACCTTTTTGGCAATTTTTTGCCACTGGGGACGGACCTCTTTAATAAAATAAAAAGTTGTCAAAATGACAACTTTTTATTTTATTAATATACATAGTTTTGTGGATTATATGCCACTCCATTTACTCTTACTTCTAAATGTAAATGAGGTCCTGTTGAGTTACCTGTTGAACCAACAGCTCCTATTGTTTGACCTTGAGAAACCTGTGTACCTGCTGATACGTATAATTTACTACAATGGCCATAATATGTTTGTACACCATTACCATGAGAAATCACTAACATGTTCCCATATGAACCTTTATATCCTGAAAAAGTAACTGTTCCAGAAGCTGCAGCTGCTATTGGCGTACCTGTTGATGTTGCTATATCTAGTCCTGTATGTGATGATCTTCTAATTCTACTTCCTACACCAAATCTTGAAGTAATTGTACCTGAAACAGGTCTAATTAAAGCTATTCCTAAATTAGCTTTTGCAGAAGATGTAGTTCCTGCTGTATTAACAGATCCTGAAGCTGTGTATTTTGATGTACCTGTAGATTTTGTATTAGTTTTAGCAATCGCTGTTCTTTGTGCTGGTTGTACATATAATTTTGATATTGCATCTTCTGTTGAAACTAAATCTTTTAATTCTACTTCATATTTTTCTACAATTGACATATTTTCTATATTTGAACTATTTTTTTCTTTTAATCCATTAACAACATTTTCTGCCTCTTCAAAATTAGAAACATATGCTTTTTCTTCTTGATTATCAACTATTGCATAATATCTATAATATGTAACACCTTGTTGTTTTATATTATTAAAAATTTCATCATCATTTGTAACAATATTCTTTTTTAATAAGCATAACTTATATTCTGGCAAATTAGCAACTTGTACAAATGCCACATTGTTACTACCTTCGCCTTTTTCTATGTAATCATTTATTTTGTGTTGTAAACCTGTTCTATTTTCTGTATATCCAACTTGTTCTCCATTAATAAAAACACTATATGTTGGCTTGTACAAAAATGCAACTGCTCCAACTATTAAAAAAGCGGCAATCATAAAAAGAACTATAAATTTCATTCCTCTTCTTGTGTGAATCATAATCTTTTTAAACATTATTTCTTGTCTCCTTTGTATTACTTTTTGCCTAGTTCCGTTCGTCTTTTTTACTATTGTAATAATATTGTAATATTATCTTTTTTGCAAAGATAAATACGGGTAATTTTCACTAGTTTTATCTTATTTTGTTCTTTTATCTCTGTTTTTTGCAATTTATCTCCCATTTCTATCTTTTTAATATAAAAATAACCTTAATTATTAAACACTTTTGTCTAATAATTAAGGTTTATTATTTTGAATTATTGTTGTAATTCTGTCTTTACTGTATTTATTTCAGTAACAGTTGCTTTTTGAGCTGGAACATAATATCCTTTAGATTGTGCTATTTTGAATAATTCATATTGGAAACTTTCATCATTATTTCTTATTTGTTGAAATGTTTGTCTTAATTGCATATTTTCTGCTTCTGATATAGCTGTTTGATATGCTGTTAAGTCTGCCTTTACACTTCCTAAGATATCGTTTACCATTGTCTTTTCATCCATTTTAAATTCCTCCCTGTTTTATTATAAATTTTGTATAACCTAAACTTAATTAGTTATTTAAAAAGCTCATTAACTTTTGTTTTGTGTTTAATGCATCTTGTGCTGATTTAGTAAATAACTGCTTTATTTGTGGATCTACAGCTTGTGAAGAAAATGTATTTAATTTTTGATATGCTGTTTCGTGAGCTCCTATTAGATGTCTTAAATTTTGTAATTCTACTTGATTTAAATCTGGCATTTTTATCAATCCTTCCTTTTTTTATTTACATTATTATTTGCTTTTTTTATAATTTTATACTTTTTTAATTTATTTTATATTAATCTTTTTATATCCTACATTAATTTTTGTTTTTCTACTTTGCTATATTTTTCAAATTTTCTTAAATTAAAAATTTGAGAGCAAAAAAACACTACTTATTAAAGTAAGTAGTGTTTTTTATCTTATATATCCATCTTTCTAAATTTTATATATGAAAGTGTTGATATTATTCCTGCTATTATTATTCCTAATCCTAATGCAACTTTGTATCCTGTATAAGGTATATCCTTGTCTGATGTTGAATCTCCATAGCTTTCTTCAATTACTCCTGAATTTGATGAACTAAATTTTGTTCCGTTATCGCTTCCGCCGTTATTCTTTAATCCACTATTTCCACCATTATTTCCGTTTTCTTCTGAACCATTTGAACCATTGTTTCCATTGTTTATATCATTATTTCCATTATTATTGTCTTTGTCTTCTGATCCGTTATTTCCATTATTATTTTCTTTGTCTCCTGATCCGTTATTTCCATTATTTTTGTCATCATCTTCCGAATTATTACTTTTAATTACAGTAACATCACATGTTGCACTTTTTCCATTCTCCGTTGTTGCTGTTATAACACATTTTCCAATTCCAACTGCTTTTATTGTACCATTATCAACTGTTGCAACACTCTCATTATCACTTTTCCATGTTATTTGTATATCAGTATCAGCATCTGTTGGTGATATAGTATATGTTATTTTTTCTTCATCTGTTCCATTCAAATCAAGTTGAACGCTGCTTTTACTTAATTTTATAGATTCAGGTAATGTAATATTTTGGAATTTTATATTATTATTTGTTGCATATTTTTCTGCTTGAGAACCTTTTTCTCCTTTTATTATCAAATCCTTTGAGCATCCAGCAAAAACATTTTCTCCTATTGATGTAACACTACTAGAAATCGTTACATCAGTTAAATTTTTACAATTTTCAAATGCTCTATCCTCTATAGTCTCTACTCCATCTGGTATATATATACTCTCTAATTTTGTTCCTCTAAATGCTTCTGCACCTATTTTTTTAATATTACTTGATAAAACATTTTCGTTATCTGAATTATTGTATTTTATCTTTTCTAAACCACTATCCATAAATAAACCTTCACTTATTTCAGTCATATTTTTTGATAATGTTATTGTAGATAAGTTTGTACAATTTCTAAAAGCATATTTTCCAATGTTCGTAACAGAGTCTGGTATTGTTATTTCACTTAAAGATTCATCTTTATAAAATACTTGACTCCCAATAGTTGTTAATGAATTTGGTAAAGTAACCTCTTTTAAATTAGGAAATCCCATAAATAACTTATCTCCAAGTTCTTTTATTCCTTCTTTTATTTCTACAGAATTAATTTCTTGTTCTATGTCTGTGGCGCTTACTATTTCTTCGCCTTCACTATCTTCTACTTTATCTAATTCTAATTTTGTCCAGTCTATATTTGAAATAATTGCATCTTTTACACTACTATTTTCATTATAGTAACCTGATTCTAAAGGTTCTATAATAAGATTTGAATCATTCTCACTATCTTGATATATAACGTAATTTTCTCCATTAATCATATATTTTATTTTAGCGTCTCCTAAAATACTTTTATCTGTATTTGTATCACTTTTTACACAATATACAGTTACATTATCTTCCAAATATACTCCTGAAATTTTTGCTCCTCCATCAGAAAGTTTTCCATAATAATATATAATAGGCTTCTCATCTTTTAAATTTCCTATCCAATGCACTATTCCCCAATTTTTAATGTCCTTTGCTCCTGGGATTCTTATTATATGTGCTTTTATTCCATACAATGCATATGATTCTACCGAAATTGTTCTACTATCTAATATTGCATTTACAGCATTTCCTGGATATGCTAACAATTTCATTTCTGAATCATCACCACTGTATATTGCACCATCTACTGTTACTAATCCATTAGTTCCATTTGGATTTTGGATTTCAATTGATGTTAATTGGTTACTTGCAAACGCTCCAATTGCGACATCTGTTATTTCAGTAGGAACCTTATATATTGTAATATCATCTTTTCCCTCTGGATATACTTCTATTTCTACTTTGTCTTTTCCATAATGCCAATCTTTTAGTCTTTTTACAAGTACTCCATCCATGGAAGTATATAAATAGTTTTCTTCATTAACATTTATTGCTTTTAATTTTTCACAACCTAAAAATGGAACTATTCCTATATCTTGAAAACTTTTAGGTAATGTTATTTCTGAAGGAAAATTCTCACAATAAGCAAATGCAGCAGCTCCCATAGATTTTAATTTATCTCCAAATTGTACATTGTTCAAACTTGTACATGATTTAAATGCATAAGCTTCAATTTTTGTTACATCACCAAAATTAAATGTTTCCAAACTTTCACATTTTTCAAAGGCTGATTCTCCTATGGAAACATCTCCTGTTCCTGTAACATCAGTATTTCTTGTAATATTAACATTTTTTAGATTTGTACAATTTCTAAATGAGTTTTTTCCTATTGTTGTTGTTTTTGATTTAATACTAATTGTCTCTAAATTAGCATCTCTTTGAAATGCTCCTTGTGATATTTCAATATCATTATCAGTTATTATTGTTACTTCTTTTAACTTTCCACCATCTAAATCTTTATGATCTTCATCTGCTGGTTCATCAGTTGCTCCTTTAGTATCAACAATCTCAAATGCATAGTTTCCTACATTTGTTACATGTTTACCTATTTTTACTGTTTCTAGTTCATAGCATCTTGTAAACGCATTTTTACCTATTATACCTATAGATGTATTACTTAAATCAACTGATTTCAAACTTTTACAGCCATAAAACTCTTTTTCTCTTAGAATTGTTAAACTACTTCCACCTGAAATACTAGTTATATTTTCATTTTCTTTAAATGCATTGTTTAGTTCATATACTGGTATACTTTTTAGAGTTGTTGGTATATTAACATCATTTGAACCATTATAAGCATATATTTTTGCTTCCATATTATTTCCAGTACCTACAGCATATCTACTAAAGGTATAACCACCTTCAGTATATTTATTTATTGTTGGTGTCTTACCTGTTATTTGATTTATTAACGCACTTTGTTTTATACCACTTCTATTTGAATTTACATTTTCATCAACATATATAGTTTTCAATTTACTACAATTACTTATAAAAGTATCTGATAAAGTAGTAACACTATATGGAATATAGATGGTTTGTAAATTTGTACAATCCACTATTGAATTGGCACCTAATTCAACTAAAGTATCTGGCAATTTTAATGTCACCACATTTGGAGAACTTATTACATTATTACTGCTATTTTCTAATTTTAGAACATTTTTGCCTCCTATTGTTGACGGTATATTTATACTATTATCACTGTTTACTCCCTTAATATATGTTATCATTACACCATTACTATAATTTTGGTATGTATATGTAACACTTCCACTAGTATAGTCTGCTGCTTGCGATTTAACGCAACAACTTATACCTATAAAGAAAAATACTAATATAATAAAAAATCTTATTTTTTTATTCATGCCCTTCAACTCCTAAAATAATTTTTTATACTATATTTAAAATAAAATTTTTCATTATAAAAGTCAATAGCAAAAAAATGCTATTGACTTTTATGTTTTCTATCGCTTTACGGAAGCTACTTATACAATATTTATTTTAGAAATATTAAATTTTTATTACAATTGTTAAAAAACTATATAATCTCCAATTTAGCGAATTTTGCCATTAATCTTTTATGTCCAACTTTATCAAAATTGATATCTACTTTTAAGTCATCTCCTTCTTGCTCAGCTATGTTAATTGTTCCTTCTCCAAATTTCTTATGGAAAACCCTAACTCCTGGTTTATATTTAGATAAGTCTACTGTATCGCTTGATTTTTTATTTAAACTATTTAAAAAGCTTTCAGCTGTTTTAAAAGCAAAATCAGTTTTATTTTTTACTTTATTGCTTGCTGATGCCATTATAGGCTCTTTTGGATCTATTTTATATTCTTTTACAGGATTTTTACTTCCATATGTCCAACTATATGAAGAATCTTTAAATATTTGATCTTTATGACTTGTTTCTCCAAATGCTTCTTCATATCCTTCTAATAGTTCTTCTGGTATTTCATTTAAAAATCTTGATGTTGGATTATAACTTGTTGAGCCAAATATTGTTCTTTGTTTGCTACATGTTAAGAATAGATTTTGTCTTGCTCTTGTAATACCAACATAACAAAGTCTTCTTTCTTCTTCTAATTCCGTAGGCTCTGATATAGATTTATACCCTGGGAAAATTCCTTCTTCCATACCAACTAAAAATACTACTGGGAATTCAAGCCCTTTTGCACTATGTAATGTCATTAGTGTAACTGTATCTTCTTCCTCCTCTAAATTGTCTATATCACTTGATAATGTAATTCCTTCTAGAAATTCACTTAAAGTATTTTCTGCAAATTGTTCTTCAAACTCCATTGTTACTGTTAAAAATTCGTTTAAGTTTTCTATTCTGTTTTCTGCCTCTATTGTGCTTTCATCTTCTAGTGCCTTTGTATATCCAGATTTCTTTAAAGTTAATTTAACTAATTCTGAAATATTAAGTTCATCTTTTTTAGCCTTTAATTCTTCCATAACATTTATAAATTCTCTAGAATTTAAATATACTCTATTTAATCCATATTGATCAGCGTTTTTTATTACTTCATACATAGAAATCTCGTTACTATTTGCAATTTGCTCAACTTTATCTAAGCTTGTCTTTCCTATTCCTCTTTTTGGCTCATTTATAATCCTTTTTAAACTTAAATTGTCTGAGCTATTTTGTATTAATCTTAAATATGCAATTATGTCTTTAATTTCTTTTCTTTCATAGAATTTTAATCCACCAATTACTTTGTATGGTACATTTTCTCTTCTGAAAATATCTTCTATTGCTCTTGACTGTGTATTCATTCTATAAAGTATTGCAAAGTCTGAATATTTATAATATTCTTCTCTTTTTAGATGTTCTATTTGTTCTGCTATGTATGATGCTTCATCATATTCGTTATCTGCCACATATACTTTTGGTAAAAAGCCTTCTTCATTTTGAGTCCATAATTCTTTTTTGTATTTTACTTCATTATTTTTTATAACTGAATTAGCTACTTTTAATATGTTTCCTGTACATCTGTAGTTTTGCTCTAATTTTATTATTTTAGTTCCAGGGAAGTCTTTTTCAAAATTTAATATGTTAGAAATGTCGGCTCCTCTAAAACTATATATTCCTTGATCATTATCTCCAACAACTGTTATGTTTCCATGTTTTGATGCAAACAATGTAATTAATGTAAATTGCGATTTGTTTGTATCTTGATATTCATCAACTAAAACATATTTAAATTTGTTTGAATAATAATCTAAAACATCTGGATTTTCTAATAATATTTTAATTGTATAATTTATTATATCATCAAAGTCTATTGCATTATTTTCTCTTAGCCTTTTTTGATATAATTCATATACTTTCGCTATTTTTTCTTTTCTAAAATCCCCATTTGCTCTAGCTGTATATTGTTCTGGTTCTAACATTTCATTTTTTGCATTACTGATTTCTGATAAAACACTTCTATCTGTGAACATTTTGTCATCAATTGCTAAATCTTTTAAGCAATTTTTTACTAGTGTTCTCTGATCTGATGTGTCAAATATAATAAATGAACTATCAAATCCTATTCTATCTATAAATCTTCTTAATATTCTAACGCAAATAGAGTGGAATGTTCCCATCCAAATATCTTTGGCTATTTCTCCTACTAAATTTGCTATTCTTTCTTTCATTTCGTTTGCTGCTTTGTTTGTAAATGTAATTGCTATTATCTCCCATGGGAGAACATTTTTTTCTCCAATTAAATATGCTATTTTGTGCGTTAATACTTTTGTTTTTCCACTTCCAGCTCCTGCAATTACCAAGCATGGACCTTCTGTATTTACTACGGCTTCATATTGTTTATCGTTTAATCCTTCTAATATTTCTTGCATTTTTTCTCCTTTTCTAATATTGACTTTAAATTCTTTATAATTATATTATTCTTAATATTAAAAGTCAATAAAAATCGCAAGTTTTTCAAACATTTTTTCGCTACAACGTTGTAGCGAAAATTCCTATTATAAAACCTATCATATTTCCTATAGCTGTCATCTTTCCATGATATAATTGATTTGATTCTGGTATTAATTCACCTGACACAATATAAAGCATAGCTCCTGCTGCAAAGCTTAAACAAATTGATATTACTTCTTGTGATATTGATCCTACAATTGCTCCAAAAAATGCTCCTATGCCTGTTGTTATTCCTGATAATATTACATAAAAAATAACTTTTGATATTTTCATTCCTCCATTTTTCATTGGTACTGCCATTGATATTCCTTCTGGTATATCGTGCAAGCATATTGCTAATGCTAAACTCAAGCCTAATTTCATTGAAGCTTCAAACCCTGAGCCTATTGCTAGCCCTTCTGGAAAATTATGAATTGCAAGTCCAATTGATACTATAATTCCTGTTTTTAATAAAGTGTTTTCGTTTTTTTCAAATCTTTTATTTGTGTTAAATTTTTTTTGCACTATTATATCGCAAAATATCATTACTATAATTCCTATAATTATTCCTATAATAACATTTATAATACTACTAATTCCTAGTGCCTCTGGTATTAAGTCAAAGCATATAATTGACATCATTAGTCCTGATGCAAATGCTAAAATAAAACTTAAAAATTTGTTAGAATTTTTCTTTATAATTACTCCTATTATTCCTCCAAGTGTAGTTCCAAATGTTCCAAAAAATAAGCCAAGAATGGTTGTTTTTAATATCTCATTCATAAATAAAACTCCTTAAAATATCCTTTTTTAAAGTTTATTTTAGGGAGTTTTGTTTTATTCCTTAAGTTTTTAAAAGTTTTTTATTAATTTTATTCATCTTCACCTTTTAATCTTTCTGCTCTATCTGCTGCAATTAGGTTATCTACCATTTCATCAATGTCTCCATTTAGGAAGTTTTCCATTTGATAAATACTCATTCCTATTCTGTGATCTGTTATTCTTCCTTGTGGGTAATTGTATGTTCTTATTTTTTCACTTCTATCTCCTGAACCAACTTGTGATTTCCTTGCATTTGAAATTTCACTATCTTGTTTTTGTTTTTCTATTTCATATAATTTTGTTCTAAGCATTTTCATAGCATTATCTTTATTTTGGAATTGTGATCTTTCTGTTTGACATTCTACTACAATTCCTGTTGGTTCATGTATTAATCTTACGGCTGAAGATGTTTTGTTTATATGTTGTCCTCCTGCTCCAGATGCTCTAAATACTTCCATCTTTATGTCTGCTGGATTTACTTCTATTTCTACATCTTCAACTACTGGAAGCACTGCTACAGTTGCCGTTGATGTATGTATTCTTCCACTACTTTCAGTATCTGGTACTCTTTGTACTCTGTGTACACCACTTTCGAATTTTAGTCTACTATATACACCTTTTCCTGTAATCATAAATGAAATTTCTTTATATCCACCTAGACCTGTATCATTTTCATTTAATACTTCTAATTTCCAATGTTTCTTTTCTGCATACATTGTGTACATTCTAAATAATGTTCCTGCAAATAACGCTGCTTCTTCTCCTCCTGCTCCTGCTCTAATTTCACAAATAATGTTTTTATCATCATCAGGGTCTTTTGGAATTAACAATATTTTTAATTCTTCTTCTATTTTTGGTAATTCTTCTTTTGCAGAATAATATTCAGTTTCTGCGAGTTCTTTCATCTCTGGATCTTGCATTAATTCTTCTGCTTCTTCCATGTTTTGTTTTACTTTTTTATATTCTCTAAATTTAATTACTATATCTTCTATGCTAGCATGTTCTTTCATTAATTTTTGCCATTCTGATTGGTTTGATATTACTTCAGGGTCTGCAATTAATTTTGTTAATTCTTCATATCTTTTTTCTACTGCTTCTAATTTTTCAAACATAAATATTCTCCTTTCACTGCACTTCGCTCCGTTCATCGTCATCCAAAATTTTTTGAATTTTGTTTGCCAATTTTATATACTTTTGGTATTATACTACAATATTATAAATTTTACAAGAAATTCTTTTAACATTTAAAATTGTCCATAGTTAAATATCAAAAAATCA
>USQA01000002.1 GCA_900556695.1 uncultured Clostridium sp. | reverse complement strand
TCCAAATGCAGTCACATCTACATCATGATGAACAACTTGTGACGAAATCACAACATCTCCAACATTCTGATGAGAATGAAGTCCGCCAGCTGATCCGATATTAATGACATAATCTATAGAATAATGTGTAAACAGCAATGTTGTTGCAATAGCAGCATTGACTTTACCAATTCCACCCTGTAATAATACAATACCTTTATTATTAAGTGTTCCTTCATAAAATATATATCCTTGATATTCCTTTTGTTGATTCATTACCATTAATTTTTTTATTTCTAAAACCTCTTCTGCCATTGCTCCAATTATTCCAATCATGATTTACCCCTTTCTACAAACAAAGATAATGCGTTCACAATCTTCATGGTATTCTTCAAAATCACTATAATATTTAATATCAATAAATCCAATTTCATTAAGCCAATAGACATACTGTGATACAGTATATGTTTTTTGAAAATGATTTTCATCAACTATTTCATTTTCAATTTTATCTTCAATACGAAGATGATGATGCACATAGCCATCTTCTAATGTTTCTACATGCCAATGAAAAGAAAATTCTTCATCTTCTTCATCCTCATGATAATTTTTTAAAATAACATTCATTTTGTATAAACTATCAATATCAAAAATAAAAGTCCCATTGTCCTTTAATGATGAATATACATTTTGAAACGTTTTTAAAACATCTTCAGGATTTAACAGATAATTTATTGAATCGCAAAGACATAACACCAAATCAACCTGATGAGATGTAGAAAAATCACTCATATCAACACGTTGGAGTATTAAATTTACATTTTCAGCCATTGCTTTTTGCTTTGCAACTTCTAACATATCTAATGATAAATCAGATGCAAAAACGTGTTTACCATCTTTTGATAATCGAATAGCTATTTCACCAGTTCCACATCCTAATTCTAAGACTTCATTAAATTGGCAGTGTTTATAAATGAATGCATGATAGTCATCATAAAATTGTGGTTCCATAAGACTATCATAGTAATAAGCAAAATTTTCATAACTCATTTTGCCAGCATTCCTTCAACATTAATATGTGGCATATCACCCCATAATTTTTCTAAATTATAACTTTCGCGTTCTTCAGCTTCAAAAATGTGACATACAATATCACCAAGATCAATAAGTAACCATTTTGAATTCCTTAAACCTTCAATACTTTTGATCTCAAAATTGTTTTTTTCACATTCATCTTTAATATTTTGCATAATAGCCTGCATTAATCTTTCATTACTAGCTGTACACAATACAAAAGTATCAAATATAGGACTTGCCTCTTGCATATCAATAGCAACTATATGAGTTGCTAGTTTATCATCCATAGCTTTAACTACACATTCTAATTTTGTCATTTATATTTCTCCTTTAGTTACAAAATAATCATATATTTCATAAAAACATTCATCAATATTTCTGTTGTTTCTTATAGAAAATTCATAAAACTCATTTAATGAATTTCTAAATCCTTGATGAATATCTTTCTTGCATACTTCAATTTGCTGAGCTGAGTTATATCCTCGCAATGGGTCAAGTTTGTCAGCTACATAAACACATTTTCCAATT
Organism: uncultured Clostridium sp.; assembly: GCA_900556695.1. Classification (GTDB taxonomy): domain Bacteria; phylum Bacillota; class Clostridia; order TANB77; family CAG-508; genus CAG-269. The sequence goes on along the minus strand of USQA01000002.1, from coordinate 26,891 downwards.
GCTGAAATATCGATTGATCCAGTTGTATGATGTTCAATTGCATTTAAAACAATAATATCATCTATCAAATATTCATGTTCACTTACATAACGAGATACCCATTGATGCCAAATTGGTTTTGGTTTGCTCATGTATTCAGGAAAATATGCTTGCATAATAGCTGTTGATTCTGTCTCATTCATTTCTTTTGCAATGTCATGAAACATTCCAGCAATATAAGCTTGTTTCTCATTAAGATGATTAGATTTCGCAATATCTGCTGCTAACCTGGCCACACTACAAGTATGCTTCCAACGTTTCTCTTTCATACGATTAAAAATCAATGTTTCTAGATATATTCCATGTCGTGTTATATATCTTAAGACACTTTCATCAAGCATTTCTATATGTCCTTTTCTAACATCACTGCTAGATGCATATATAGGTTCATTCTTTAATAATATAAAATGAAATTGTTGAATGATAGGAACATATGGTTCAAATCCTCCTCTTTGAAAGGCTACCAATTGGACCATTTGACTAATAAGTTCAGCATCTTTCCATCTATCAAATAAATTTGCTTGATCCATCCCCATAATATAATAATATTTAATATCTGGATTTTGTTTTGTTAATATTTTTAAAGTATCAACTGTAAAATTTTTTTTATCCGATTTTGAATCGATTTCAATGTTATTGATAGTCATCTCTGTTTCATCTTGAATAGCTAATACCATCATATCTAGGCGTTCTTGTCGCGTTGCGCAATTTTGATCTTTCCAAGGATTGTTTTTTGTTGGAATAAATTGAATTTCATCTAACTGCAATTGTTCAAGTGCTAATTTTGCTATAGTCACATGAGCCTTATGAATAGGATCAAAACTCCCACCGAATAATCCTACTTTTTTCATGGTAAACGATATAATTCCTTATCTGATGATTTATATAAAATAATTGTATGACCAATAATTTGAACAACTTCAGATTTTGTTTGTACACTTAACTCTAATGCAACTGTATTAACATCATCTGGACAGCTTTCTAAAATTTTTACTTTTAATAATTCTTGTGATTCTAAAGCTTCAGAAATTCCCTTAGCCTGATTACTATTGACTCCTTCTTTGCCAACTTGGAAAATAGCATTTAAATGATGTGCTTTTCCTCTTAAATATCTTTTCTGTTTACCTGTTAACATAGTATCTCCTTTTTTTAAATAATAGCTTCTCTTAATATAACTGAAATCTGTGGTGGAACCAAAACTCTTACTTTTCCACCTTTCGAACTCACTGTTATGAAACCTAATCCAGAAATAACAATATCAGTTTTTCCTGGCATCAATCGAAATTCATAAGACTTCATTTGTGCAATTGAATCAATTCCAGCAATTTCATACTGTAAAGTTTGATGACGATTATACAAATCATCTGCTTTAATTGTCTTTGTCCGATGAATTTTTAAGTTTTTAGAAAAATATGCAATAAAACTAGATTGTTCACCTTCTAAATAATCAATACGTCCTAAACCACCAAAGTAAAGCGTTTGAAGACTGTTTAATTGGAATCCCATTGGTCTAAGTTCTCCTTGAGGAACGACCTTTTTGATATCTTCTGGAGCTAACAAATGTGTCATTTGACTTTCATTGATAATTCCTGGTGTATCATATAGAACTGAATGTTCATCTAAAGGAATTTCAATGAGGTTCAAAGTTGTTCCAGGATACTCAGAGACAGTAATGAGATTTTGCTTTTCAACTTCAGCATAATGTTTTAATAAACCATTAATAAAAGTTGATTTCCCAACATTAGTCACACCTACAACATAAACATCCCGCCCTTTACGATGCTCCATGATAGCATCATATATGTAATCAAAGTTCATACTTTTTTTACCACTTGTTACAATGACGTCTACTGCTTGAACCCCTTGATCTTTTAATTGTCTTCTCACCCAATGTTCTAGTTTTCTTTCTTTTACAGATTTTGGTAAAATATCACGTTTGTTTGCCAATACTAACACATCATTATAAGCAATATGACGCATTAACCCTTGAATCATACTTCCATTAAAATCAAATAAGTCAATCATATATACAACCAAACAGTCTTTTTCACCTATTTGTTGTAATATAGTGAGAAAATCATCCTTTGTCATATTTGTTTCTTGCAACTTATGATAATTTTTCAATTGAAAGCAACGTTGACATAATACTTTATCATTGTTCATTGCACTTTTTGGCACATAACCAATATGTTTTTCATTTTCGTTTTGAATAATGGCTCCACAGCCAAAACATTTCATTTCCTGATTCATAAATGACCTTCCTTTTCTTCATTATTGTACCCTATTTTCGCTTCTATGAAAAGCCTAAACATAAACATCGACAATTTTCATATAATGATTTTGAGGTGGATTATGTTTACAACACTAATAACATTTTTACAACAATTTTTATTTGTCTCATTCATCAAGACACAAGCTTTTAAAAAACAATTGACTCCCCAAGAAGAAAATGATTTATTAGAAAAATATTTTCAAGGAGACCAAGAAGCTCGTAACCAACTAATTGAACACAACTTGAGACTTGTTGCTCATATTGCTAAAAAATATGAAAGTACAAAAGATCTTCAGGAAGATTTAATTAGTATAGGAACAATTGGTTTAATTAAGGCAGTTGATAGTTATAAACCAACAAAAGCAACAAAATTAGGAACTTATGCAGCAAAATGCATTGAAAATGAAATTCTTATGCATATGCGTGGTAACAAAAAAACTGCTCTTGATGTATCACTGAATGAAATTTTAGGTGTCGATAAAGATGGTGGAGAAATGACACTTCTAGATATCTTGCCATCTGATCAAAAAGAAATTATTGATCAAATAGATACAGAGGATCAAATCAAAAAGTTACAAGAATATTTTCTTCTTTTAACACCTCGAGAACAAGAAATACTTATTTATCGATATGGTTTAAATAAGCATAAAGTGTATACTCAAAAAGAAATTGCGAGCACAATGCATATTTCACGTTCATATGTATCACGTTTAGAAAAAAGAGCACTCATCAAACTTTTGAAAGCTTATCTTAATGATAAGTAAAAGAATATGAGAGTTCCCATATTCTAAAAATCATCTTTAAAAAGATCATCAAAAGAAATTGGCTCAAAATGTTTATCATCTTTTGATTCTTCTTTTTGTGAATTTTTTTGAAGAACTGGTTGAACTATGACTGGCTCAACTTTTTCTTCAATAATTTCATTTCTTTTTTTAGCAATCTCTTCTTTAACTTCATTGAATAAATCAGGTTGTTTTTTAACTTCAAAGATTTTAGGATTTATTTCATTGTTTATTTTCTGAACATCAAACAAATCTGTAGATAATGTTTTTGGATTATAAACATATCTTATAATGTTATCTTTAATTGCAGTTAGAATACTTGGCTTGCTTTCAAGCTGTGCATGAGTATAATCTTTGACAAAGATATCAATTTTTTGTGAATCTGTTTCAATATTGAGCTGATCCTTAGTTTCTAATACAAATGCATAAAGAGATTGAATATGCTTTGTTTTTGGTGATTTAAAAATAAGATTTCCTTTTGTAGCACGGTTACAACTTGGGATATCAGAAATACGTAAACGCTTGATACCTGGCTGATCACTAATAAGAATAAACGAATCTGTTCGCAAAGGATTAAAAATATTCATTGCAATCAATTCATCATTTTTTAAATTGATTCCTTTTATTCCTCCTGCTTTAACACCCAAAACAGAAATTTCTTGTTCGCTGTATAAAGTTGCATAACCAGCTTGAGTTGTTAAAACAATTCCTTGCTGTCCATCGCTTAATCCTACTTGTAATAATGAATCATCTTTCTTAAGATTGATACATTTCATTGGTTTTGTAAAACGGGTTACATCAAACTCTTTAAGTTCAACACGTTTCATTTGACCAAAACGTGAAGCAAGAACAATATACAATGGATAATCAAATGATTTCACAAGGACAGAGCCAACTATTTTTTCTTCTGGAGAAACTTTGATAAGATAGCTAATATGTTTTCCAAGTTCTTTCCATTTAAATTCTTCTAATTTATGAAGTGGTATATACATATAATTCCCTTTATCAGTAAATACAAGTAATTTATCTAAAGTATTGGCAAAATGAAGATCAACTAAAACATCATCATCTTTTTTCCCAAACAAAGTATTTTCGCTTGCTTTATATGATCTTTGTGAAATACGTTTGATATATCCATCTTGCGTTATAGAAACATAAATATCTTCTGGCAAAATCATTGCTTCTTCATTGATTATAATTTCCTGAACTTCATCTTTAATTTCAGTAAGTCTTGGAGATGGATATTGTTTCTTGATGTTTTTTAATTCGTCAACAATAACTTTTCTTAAGACTTGGTCGCTATTTAAAATATCATTTAATGTTTGAATTAAAGACTCTAATTCTTCTTTTTCTTTTTCTAAAGATACAATATCTGTATTTGTCAAACGATATAACTGTAATGTAACAATAGCTTCAGATTGCTTCTCAGTAAAACCAAATTGTGTTTGAATATTTATTTTAGCATCTTGTTTATCTTTAGAATGACGAATAGTATGAACAACATCATCAAGAATTGAGACAGCCTTAATTAAACCATCAACAATATGTTTTCTTTCTTCAGCTTTATTCAAATCAAAGATAGAACGTTTAGTAATGACTTCAATTTGATGCTGAATATAGCCATCAAGAATAGCTTCAATTCCCATACATACAGGTCTTTTGTCTTTGATAGCTACCATATTATAATTATAATTTTTTTGTAAATCAGTATTTTTAAAGAAATAATTTAATGTATTTTGGACATCTACATCTTTCTTTAAATCAATAACAATACTTAATCCATTCCGATCAGATTCATCACGAACCTCAATAATTCCATCAACGCTCTTATTGAAACGAATTTCATCTAGTTTTCTTACCAATTCAGCCTTATTGACCTCATATGGTATTTCACTGACAATAATTTTATTCATGTTTTTTTCGTGAATGATTTCTGTTTTAGAACGAACAACAACTTTTCCACGCCCTTTTTCAAAAGCTGTACGAATTCCCTGTTTTCCTTCAACAATTGCTCCTGTCGGAAAATCTGGTCCCTTCATAAATTCCATTAATTTATCTAATGAACAATGGGGATGAGAAAGACGATAAATTGTAGCATCAATAACTTCTTCTAAATTATGTGGTGGAATGTCTGTTGCATAACCGGCCGAAATACCAGTTGCCCCATTGACCAATAAATTAGGATACTTTGCTGGAACAACAGTTGGTTCATATTCAGTATCATCAAAATTCAATGCCATCTGAACTGTTTCTTTATCTATATCTTTTAACATACTATCAAATTTTTCATAATATTCTTTGGTATTATATATAAGTCCAGACCATTTGCTTTGGCTCATACATATTGCCAATCTTAATTTATCTTTAATATCCATATTATTTATCATTTCTATTAAATATTTTACTTTTTCTTGTTCCATTTTCTATTACCTCCGTTTTAAAATCTTGTATCATTATTTCTTTTTTTGTTTTTTTCAGTTTTATTTTCATTTGGTATAGTTACTTTTCTTAAAATATTATTAGCAATTTCGTTATCGTTGTCATCAAATATGCCATTTCTATATAAATCATCACTAACTATTTTATAGTTTTGGTCATTATCATAAGTTATTCTCTTATGAAAGTGGCTCATTAAATTATGCCAGAATCCTTTAAATTTCTGTAATTGTGATTTTAGGCTTCCTTTTTCTTCTTGTAGTTTAATAATAATCTTTTCTTTAGCAGATATTTTATCTTCTAATTTTCCAATCTGCTCATCTTTTTGTTCTATTTGATATTGAAGTGAACGATTTTCTTGACCTACTTCAAGTGTATAAAATTCAAAATTTTCAATAGCAACATTTAGGTCATTTACACTTCTAACAGTCTGAGTAACATCTGTTACGTTTTCAATATAATTTTTGATATTATCTATATTCTCGTTTGAAATAAGCTTATTATTTTTATCTAGTAAAGGAGACTTCAGATTATCTAATATTTGATAAATATCTTTACTTTTATTATCAAGTTTTTTGGTTTGTTTATTAGCATTGTCTATTTTTTGTTTTTGCTTTTCTAGTGTTTTCTTCATCTTTCTGTAATTATCCATTTCTTTAACATTAATATCTCGATTTCTGCCTTTTTGCTTTGTTTTAAGCCTACTATCAACATCATAGAACTTATTATATGATTTAATACAAGCATTTCTCATTTTATCTTGTATTTCAGAAAGTAAGGTTTTGGTAAATAGTTGTGATTTTCCAACTTGTTTTTTCATACCTCTTTTACAATTATCTATTACTGGAACACCAATAACGTGCATATGTGGAGATGTTTCATCATAGTGTATTGTAGCATTTGCTACCTTAAAAGTAGGAAGTAGTTTTGATAATTCTTGTATTTGCTCATTATATACATCTGTCATTTTATATCTATACTCATTATCTTTATCTTGCCAGAAATCCATATCTCCAAGCTCAATAATAATTTCACAAGCTATATCATTTTGAGATTCACATACTTTTTGAAAGTAATCTTTAACTTGTCTATCAGCTCTTGTTTTAGCATTATATTCAATTCTAGCTTGTTCAAATTCATCTAAATATACTTGTTTAACGTCTTCTACAATATCATTTGTTCCATATATAGTTGTAATAAGTTCTCTTTGATTATCATAATCTCGTAAATTGTGCTTATTTGCTTTTGATAGATCTTTTGCATTTTGAATAGCATTATTTGAAAAAGAGGTATTACCTGATACATTTCCTTTTGATACTTTCTTTGCTAATTTACTTTTATTCTTATCACTACCCAAGTGAAAAGAATATGCTAATTCTTGTTCCATCTTTTTCCTCCTTTCGAATTTGCTTCGAAGCATAGGACTTTGACCTTGTCATAAGTCCTAACCCCCTATGAGTTATGACGTGCCATCATAACTCGGGGGCTCTGCGAGGCGATAGATTTTATCTCACAGAGCTAAAATTTATTCAAATTACCTCACACAAAATTTATATTGCTACCCGCAAATATAAATTTGTTCTCGTTAATTTGATTGTTGCAACATAGTACGTTTATCAAGTTATAGTTGCAACAATCATTCAGCATTTTCTTCTTCGTAGGTTACTGGCTTTACACCTATTGGAATAGGAGTAGGCTCTTTTGTATAAATTACACTATCGTTTGTTTCATCTGGTATAAAGTCAAATGCTGAATTTATATCTTGCATTTGGAATTTATCTTCTTCGTTTATATAGATAATTCCAAATTCATAAGTTGGCATTTTACCTTCTGGATCTATTTTATAATAGTCTTGTAAAGGGAACACCCTAACAATAGCACTATTGTTTTCAGCAAAGTTAAAATAGAAACATTGCTTATCCACATAGTAAGTTGCCTCTGCATAACTTACATCATAGTATTGTCTTAATCTCATAATAATTTCGCCAACTTCTTCCTCTGGCAAATAGTTACTAAATCTGACACTTCCTAATACATTTCCTAACAGCATAGGCTTTGTTGTATCAATGTATCCATTATCGTATAATTCCTGACAAGGTTTACAAATTGAATCTCTAAAGTTTATTTGTTTAACAACAACTTCTTTACCAACTAAAGTAAGTTCTATATCATCAACATATCTCATTATTAAATCTGCTTGTTCTTCACGAGTATAATCTTTCCAAGTTTTAGTTTTTTCTTGATATTCTTTATTAAGCTTAATTTTATTAATAAAATCAATATCCCTTTTTAATAAAATGTCTTTTGGTGTAAATCTTAATTCTTCTATACAGTCTGTTTCATTTAATTTGTTTTCTAATTCCATTATTGCTTTTTCTACAATTTGCTTTTCTTCTTTATATTCTTTTACATCAAATGCCCCATTAAGATATGCCTTTTTTATTCTATCTAATTTAGCATTTTGATTTTTTATCTCTTTTTGTAATTGTTCCTTTGGCTCATCAAATTTTTGTCTTATCGTAGGCAAGAAGAATTGATTTACAACTGAATCATATTGTACTAATTCATCTATAAACTGATTAAAATATTCATTTATAATATTTTCTCTAAACTCTATTTTACAATCGTGGCAATAATAGTAGAAATATGGTTTGCCATTTTTCTTAGTTGTAGCTTTACCACCTAAAACACGATTACAATTTGGACATTTTAGTTTCTGCAAATATAAATAAGTTAATGTTCTTTGATAATTCCTAGAATTTTTCTTTTTCTGTACTTGGCAATCTTCCCACATTCCTTTTGAAACAATAGGTTCTACTACATTTTCATAGTAGGTAGGGTGTTTAGTATTCTTCCCATGAACAAAGTCACCTTTATATATTTCATTTTCAAGAATACCAACAATAGTTGAATCTCTCCAATTATCTTTACCTAGTACTTTTTCTTCATTGAATAGATTACTGATTTTTTGATAAGAATAGCCGTTATAATATAAATCATATATTCTAACTACAACATCTTTAGTAGAATAATCAATTACTAATTTCTTATTTTCGTGTTTATATCCAAGAGGTGCTTTAGATGGAATATGACCTTGCTTTATTGCACCTGCTAAACCTACTTTTGTTCTTTCGCTAGTTCTTTCAATTTCATTTTGACTTACACTCATTAATAGTCTTGAAATCATTTTACCATTTGCAGTAGTTGTATTTACTTCATCATTAGCACAATCAATATAAGCATTATTCTCATCTAAAAAAGTTATAAGATTTTCCCAATCATAAATACTTCTAGTTATTCTATCAAGTTTTAATGAAATAATAGTATTTATCTTTTTAGATTTAATATCTTCTTTTAGTCTTTCAAATTCTGGTCTAAGATTACCAGTTTTCGCACTTATTCCAGCATCTTGGTAATAATCTACAATCTCATAACCTTTAAACTTACAAAAAGTTTCTAATCTTTCTCTTTGTTCTGGAAGACTAAATCCCTCACGAGCTTGGTCTTCAGTAGATACTCTCATATACAATCCACATTTTTTCTTTTCTTCACCCAATTTCTAAACCTCCTAACAAAAAAGAGACATCAAAGTACATACGAGTACTATTGACATCTCTTAAATCCATTTATCACGTAATAAAATACAATATAATTGTAATATAATATAAATTTTTCAAAGTACTCATACATTTATATATAGCTATTGCCGAACAACTATACATAATTAATTGCCTATATTATATCACGATTTAAGGAAATGTCAATTTTTTACAAACCAAATTTTTTTCAAATATTCTTCTAATTCAGATAAGTGGATTTTATTTACTAAATTAGAGATATAAACATCATTAGAATAATTAAAGACTAGAAATGTAGTATTTTTTATAATTACTCTATGTGGTTCAATATACGAGATATTTGTTTTATCAATCTTTCTTATGCTACCATTGATAAAAGTAGGGGTAACCTTTGAAAACTCACATATAAATTCAAGTCTTTGTTTAAGGCTTTCCTCAAATTGTAATTCTTCTTTGATAATATTCATTTTTCACACCATCCTTTCATTTTAAATTTAGGATGATTTTTTGCAAAAGAAAAAATCAACCATTTTACTGATTGATTTTCATATCATCTGTTCTATGAAAAAAGTTCGAACAGAAACGTTACTGGAGCGGGTAGCGGGAATCGAACCCGCGCTATCAGGTCGGAAGCATGACATTCTACCACTAAATTATACCCGCATATTTAATTAGAAAAACTACTATATAACAATTATAATAGTGTTCTTTTGGTGGAGATGAGGAGAGTCGAACTCCTGTCCATAACACTTTCCACATAAACATCTACAAGTTTAGTTTATCTTTTATATTCATTTTACTTCCACCGACAAACAGGTTAAAATAAAATATAGCTTTTTTAAATACCCTCTACTCTAAAAGCAAGAGTAGATTTGTTTCCCACTGTTATTGCACTTTATCTAAATAGGTGGGACTACCTAGTAAAGCGTAGCCGCAATTAGGCAGCTAATGCTAATTCTTGATTATCAGCGTTTATTTTTAATTTCGCTTTTTTAAAGTGGCCAAAGCGCCCATCCACTACTTGCAATCTATGCTTCTGGTGTAATGTCGAAACCATTACATCCCCATATAAAATTATTATACTATATTTATATTTTTTTATCAATAAAAATTTTGCAATTTAACCCCGGAACCAATGGCAAATTTATGTCATATAATACGATAGGTGATTTATATGAATGAAAATATTGTTCCTACAAATATGCTTTACTCTTCTTCTATTTTAAGGCAAAATCTTTCTAGTCTTGTTAGAACTTATCCTTTTTTAAATGTTCAAACTGTTTCAACTAGTGTTTTGGGCTCCCCTATTTATGTTGTAAAATTGGGAAATGGCCCTAAAAAAGTTTTTTATTCTGCTAGTATTCATGCTAATGAGTGGATTAATAGTGTTGTTCTTATGAAGTTTATAGAAGATTATTCTAAAGCTTTTGTTTCTAATGGTAGGTTATATAATTATTCTATTAGAAGTTTATTTAATACTTGTTCTATTTATATAATGCCAATGGTTAATCCTGATGGTGTCGATTTAGTTACTGGTTATTTGCCTACTAGTTCTTCATCATACATTTTGGCTGAAAATATTGCTTCTAATTTTCCTGATATCCCATTTCCTAATGGATGGAAAGCTAATATTAATGGCGTTGATTTAAATTTACAATTTCCAGCCGGATGGGAAAATGCAAAAGAGATAAAATATGAACAAGGTTTTACTATGCCTGCTCCTAGAGATTTTGTCGGATATGGTCCACTTACTGAACCAGAGTCTTTGGCTATATATGATTTTACACTTTCTCATAACTTTAGATTAACTATTTCTTTTCATACCCAAGGTCAAGAAATTTACTGGAATTTTCAAAATATTAATCCTCCTAGGGGTTATGAAATAGGCAGACGTTTTGCAAATTCTAGTGGTTATTTATTAACTGATGTACCTTATAATTCTAGCTTTGCTCGGATATAAAGATTGGTTTATTCAAACATATAATAGACCTGGTTATACAATCGAAGCTGGTTTAGGTGAAAATCCTTTACCTATTTCACAATTTGATGAAATTTATAAAGATAATATTGGTATTCTAATTTTAGGTGCAATTTTATAATACATAAAAGGAAGGATTTTATACTCCTTCCTTTTTATATTTATTTAGATATTTTTTATTTATGAATTGCTTTTTCTTTCGTATTAATTTTTTCTTCTATTAAGTTACAAATTAATTCTGCTGACTTCTCAACTCCTAAGGCATCACTGTTTATACAAATATCATAGTTTGAATTGTCTTTCCATTCTTTTTCTGTATAATATTTATAATGACTTGCTCTTAATTTATTTATTCTTTTTATTTCTTTTTTAGCATTTTTTTCATCTAATCCATAAAATTTAGTTGCTCTTTTCACTTCATCTTCCATATTGCTATATACAAATACTTTTATTATATTTGAATTATCTTTTAAGATAAAATCTGCACATCTACCAATAATAACACAAGATTCCTTATTAGCTATTTCTTTAATTAATTCTGATTCTTTGATAAATAACTCATCTGAATTATTCATTCCAAAATAGTATCCACTATTTAAAGCATCTAATGCATTTCTTTTTTGTTCATTATTCTCAATATATTCTTCAGATAATCCTGTTTCGACTGCCAATTTTTCTACAAATTCTTTGTCATATAATTTTATTCCTAATTTGTCTGCTACTAATTGACCTATGTATCTTCCGCCTGAACCATATTCTCTTGATATTGTTATTGTTATTTTGTCTTTTAATGTTTCTTTTGCTTTTTCACTATTGCTTAATGTAATATCTTTATTTTTGTTTTTACCAAAATGTTTTATTTCAACTACAAGTAATGAAGCTGATATTAAAAATGCTAATCCATCAGCAAATGGTCCTGCATATAAGACTCCCTTTATTCCTAATAATCTTCCAAAAGTAAACATAGCTGGTATTAAAAATAATATTTGTCTTGATAATGATATAACCGCACTTTTAAAGCTTTTTCCAATAGCTTGAAAAACTATTCCTGCTGGTATTTGTATTCCATTACATATACATAACATTAGATAAGTTCTAAATGCTAAACATGCAAATTCCATATAATTAGAATCACCACTACCAAATATAGAAATAAGTTTATCTGGTATAGTTTGGAATAATATAAATGCAATTGTACTTATAATTACACTTAATCCTAAAACAGTTTTTATAGTTTGTTTTACTCTATCATATTTTTCTGCTCCATAATTGTATCCTATAATTGGTTGTGTACCTGCTGCTATTCCTATAATAATGCTATTTAAGATTTGGCTAATTTTCATTACTATTCCTAATACTGTAATTGGTATTTCTGAACCGAATTTTGAATCTGCTCCATATTTTCCTAATAGGTTGTTTTCAACTGCCATAACAAATACTATACTCATTTGAGTTATAAAACTGCTAATTCCTAAAGTTGTTACTTTTCTTACTACATTTTGTTTTAGTTTAAAGCTTTCTTTGTTTATTTCTATTGACTTAAATTTCTTTATATAACATACATTTAATGCAAATGTTAATATCTGACTTATTACAGTAGCTATTGCTGCTCCTTCTACTCCCATTTTAAATACAAATATAAAAATAGGATCTAAAATTATATTTAAAATAGCACCTAATACCATTGTTGTCATTGAATATTTTGGACTTCCATCTGCTCTTATAATTGAATTTAATGTTGTTCCAATCATCATAAATGGTAATCCTACTACAATTACATATCCATATTGTAGTGCGTATTGTCTTAAAGCATCTGTACATCCAAACACTTTTAATATTTGTGGTAGAAATACTAGTGATATAATGCATAATATTAATGATATTATTACTGATATTACAATTCCATTTGCTACACCTTTACTTGCCTCTTCTTTCTTTTTTTCTCCTAATTTTAAACTCAAATATGCTGAAGCTCCATCACCAAACATTAAAGCAAATGCAAGTGCTATCATATTTAATGGGAACACAACATTTGTAGCTCCATTTCCTAAATATCCTACACCCCATCCTATAAATATTTGGTCAACTATATTATATAATGAGTTTACCACTAGTGATATAATACATGGTATTGAAAACTTTCTTATCAACTTAATTATTTTTTCACTGCCTAATATGTTTTCTTCTTTTTCCATTTCTATTTTTGCCTCCTTTTCCTACTTTCAAAAAAAAATACAACACCGCAATGTGTTGTTCGTTAATCATTATTATTTATAATAATGTTCGTTTCCAGTATTTTTTATTTTAACATATTTTTAACTTTTTGTAAATGAATTTTGGGACAAAATTTGTGATTTTTTGTCAATTTTTGTATTCAATTTTTATGTTTAAAATAAATCTGAAACAAATCAAAAATAGCAATTTGCTATTTTTGATTTATTTCTTTATATCTTTTAATCTTCATAGTTGAAGTTTTTTCAAATTCTCCTTCTTTAATTTCAAGAGTTTTAATTGCTTTATAAGAAGTTAATTTTTTGTTTACTTCTTTTATTCTTTTCCAAATTATATCATATATTTGTTCTTTAGAAATTTTACCATACATTTCTTCTATTTTTTCATAATCTGGTATTACTTTAGCTGTTATTATTAATTCTTTTTGTTCTTTTCTACTATTTTTTTCTGGTTTTTTACCATATATCATAGATTCTTTTATTTCTTCTACTTTATCTAACATCATTTCTATTTCTTCTGGATAGATGTTTTTTCCGTTTTGAGTAACAATAACATTTTTACTTCTACCTGTTATATAAATATATCCTTCTTCATCAATATATCCTATATCTCCTGAATTAAAATATCCATCTTCATCTATAACTTTTTTAGTTTCTTCTTCATCTTCGTAATATCCCATCATTAGAGTAGGTGTTTTTATTAAAATTTCACCCTCTCCATTTTCGTTTGGATCTTTTACTTTTATGTCTGCTTGAACAATTGCTTTACCTGCTGATCCTACAGCTGTTTTATATTCAGGTGTTAATGCTGATATTGGTGCAGTTTCTGTTAAGCCATATCCTTGTAAAAATGTAATTCCTATATTTTGTAACCATATTCCAACCTTTTTATCTATTGGTGCTGCTGCAGAAACTATTATTCTTAAGTTTCCACCTAAATTTTCATGTATTTCTTTGAATACTTTTCTTTTAACATCAATTCCTGTACTTTTTAATGCATTTGTAATTGATATCATTGTATTTACCACTTTATCTTTTTTACTTTTTACTATTTTCTCATTTATTTTTTTGTATAAATTTTCGACTAGAAGTGGTACTGTTAAAATTGCTGTTGGTTTACTTTCTTGTAAATTTGGTACTATGTATCTTAATCCTTCACAAATGGCTATAGAACCACCTCGTGAAATAGGGTATAAAAATCCTATTGTTGATTCATAGCAGTGGTGTAATGGTAATACTGAAAACATTCTATCTGTTGGATATAATTTAACATATGCTGTTACTGCATTAATATTTTCTGCTAAATTTCTGTTGTTTAGCATTACACCTTTTGAATTTGATGTTGTTCCAGATGTAAAAAATAATATTTTAAACTCTTCTGGATCAATCTCTATTTCTTCAAAACTGTTATTACCTGATTCTATAAGATTTTTTCCTAAATCTATTAAATGTTGTAATCCAACATCTTTACCTTCTAATTTTTTATCTGATTTCATTTCAATAAAATATTCTACTTCTGGAAGATCTTCTTTTAATTTCTTTATATCATCTTCCTTTTTTGGAGAATATATAATTGCAGATGCTTTTGATCTTTTTACTATATTTTCTAACTCATTTAATGGTAATTCTCTATCTGTTGGTACTGCTATTCCTACTCCACATAGCATTGCCATATAAGAAACATACCATCCATATTGAGTTTCTCCTATAATTATTACTCTCTTATCTTGTAATTTTAATACATTTATAAGAGCTGTTCCAAGTCCTAAAACATCTTCATAAAATTCTTTATATGTTATTACTTTATATGGTTCTTTATGATTTGGTTTTTCTAATATACATGAATTATTAGGATATTTTTTAGATGCCTCAATAAAAAATTCTTTTACTGTTTTATAATGTGTTCTGTCCTCATATGGAGTAGTTCTTTTCTTTATATTTTTTTTCTCCATTTTTTCGTAATCTATTTTATCAAGTTCTTCTGCAACATTCTCCATTTTCATTTTTTTAAATTTCATTTTTGGTACTTTTAAATCTCTTAATCCCATTGTTTTCCCTCTTTCTATAATCCATCAACTAAATTATATATTTTCTTTAACTATTATATCACAATTTTTTTAAAATGAAATCACTTTTTCCCAATTTAGACTACTCGTTCCAAAATGTCCATAATTAGTTGTTTGTTTATATATTGGTTTTTTCAAGTCCAAATAGTTTATTATGCCTCTTGGAGTTAAGTCAAATTTTTCATATATTTTTCTTACTATTTCATCTTCTGGAATAGTATTTGTTCCAAATGTATTAACATATATAGAAACTGGTTTTGCCACTCCTATAGCATATGAAAATTGTATTTCACATTTTTTAGCCAATTTATTTGCAACTATATTTTTTGCTATAAACCTTGCCATATATGCAGCTGATCTATCTACTTTAGTAGGATCCTTTCCAGAAAAAGCTCCTCCTCCATGTCTTGCATATCCACCATATGTGTCTACAATTATTTTTCTTCCTGTTAAACCACTATCTCCTAAAGGTCCTCCTATTACAAATCTTCCTGTAGGATTTATAAAATATTTTGTCTTGCTATCTAATAACTCTTTTGGAACTATTTTGTTTATTACTTCTTCTTTTATATCTCTTTTTAGCACATCTAAATCCACATTTTCTTCATGTTGTGTGGAAATAACTATTGTATCTACCCTTACTGGGCTTTCATCTTCATATTCAACTGTTACTTGAACTTTTCCATCTGGTCTTAGGTAATTTATTATATTTTCTTTTCTAACAGTAGCTAATCTCTTAGCTAATTTATGTGCTAAAGAAATTGGCAATGGCATTAATTCTTCTGTTTCATCACATGCAAAGCCAAACATAATCCCTTGATCTCCCGCTCCTTCTGTTTCTACTTCTTGCCCTTCTTTACTCTCTAAAGATTTATCTACTCCGAATTGCTATGTCAGGAGATTGTTTTGATAAGTTTATAGTTATTTTACAAGTTCTATAATCCATATCTGTATTTGCATTGTCATACCCTATTTCCTTTATAGTTTCTCTAACAATTTTTTCAACATCTACTTCTGCTGATGAAGTAATTTCTCCTGTTATATAAATTTCCCCTTTTCCTGCTACAGTTTCACATGCTACTCTTGAATTTTCATCTTTTTCTAGGTATGCATCTAAAATGCTATCTGAAATATAGTCACATAATTTATCTGGATGTCCTTCTGTAACACTTTCTGATGTAAATAATTTTTTCATATTATTTCTCCTTTTATTTTTATCTAAATTTACTTTTCTATTACTTCTTTTTCTTCTTCAATTAGAGTAATTTTATCAGTTAATTCATTCTTTTTATAATCTTTAAGTTTTCCACTATACACAAGTTCTATATCTTTTAATTTTTTAAAGTCTTGAGGTCTTATAATATCTGGTAAATTATTATCAATCTTCACTTTTTCAAATAAATATTTAACAAATTCTGCACAATAAAATGTATCTTTATAATGAATTTTTTTATTTATACTTACAGCAAATAATCCAATAATATTAAATTTATATTTTTCCTTATTACTCTCAAATTTTTTTATTTCTTCTTTTATTTTTTCATATTTATTATCTGCAATTTCTAAAGAATATATTTCACTTTGCGTATTTTTAAATCTTTTAAACGTTCCAAAGTCAATTCCTTCATGTACAAATCCTCCAATAAATGGATTACTTGGACGTAATCTTCCAAAACTGTACATTGTATTTAATTCTTTATCTAATGCTATAGAAACATGTGAAAATTCATCTTTAGTATAACATTTTATGATTGTAGATAATGTAGTACCTGTGTGTGTAAGAATTAAATAAATCTTTTTCACTAAACTCCCCTATCTTTGATTTTATTTTTTATTATATTTATATTTTTCTATTCTACTCTTAATGCATTTACTGGATCTTTTTTAGATGCCATTTTGGCTGGTATCCATCCTCCAATTAATGTTAATATTACACTTATAAGTATTAATATAACTGCATGTAATGGATTTAGCCTTGCTACATTTTCTAGTTTTGTTAAATTTAAAATAACTTTATTTATTGGTATTATAAGTAAATTTGCTATTCCAATTCCTAATAAGCCTGAACATAGTCCTATTATAAATGTTTCTGCATTAAATACTCTTGTTACATCTTTTTTTCTTGCTCCTAATGCTCTAAGTATTCCTATCTCTTTTGTTCTTTCTAAAACAGATATATATGTTATTATTGCAATCATTATAGTTGATACTATTAAAGAAATAGTTGAAAATGCTATCAATACTATTGTTATTGCATCCATTATACCGCCTGAAAGTGTTGTTATTGTTTCTGCATAATCTGTATAAATTATTTTATCATCATCATTTTTTCCTTCATTGTATTTATCTAAATATTCTAAAACTTCTTTTTTAGTTTCAAAATTTTTAGGATAAATTTGTATCATAATTGGAACCGTATCTGCTCCTAAATATGATAATGTTGTTTCTTTTGTATTTGTATTTTGAATACTAGTACTTTGCTCATCAAATTTTTTACCTGTAAGTATGTTATAGTCTTTGTTTTCTTGTGCTTTTACAATTGCTGATTCTTTATTTTTTTCAATTACATATTTCATTAATTTTTGTGTATATGTTAATCCATTTCCACTCATTTCTGCAAATTTATTGTCTTTTTTTCCTCTTATAATTCCACATATTTTAAGTGTTACTGCGTTTTTATTGTTATACATTTCTTCATAATTTGTATTTAGAGTAAAGAAATCTCCATTATCTTTATATAAATCTTCATTTAAAATAAGTTTGAATTCTTTACCAACTATTTCATCAAAATTTATAGACTCAGCGTTCTCAAATCCTATAGCCTTTAATATTGTAGAACTTAGTTGATTCTTTGTATCTATTAATAATAAAATATCTTCTTTTTCTGTTGGCATTTTTCCATTTATAAGCTCAAAATTTTCTTTTATTATTGTATCTTCTCTTCCATCTTCAATCTGTTCTGGAAGTGGGAAAAATGTAGTTTGATTTTCTAACATCTTATAATTATTATTGTTTTTAGTAATAACGTTTAAATTTGTTGCTCTATTATAACTTATTCCACCTATTAAATCCGGATTTATATTTTCTATATAATTTACATATTCTTTTGTAAATTTATTTGTATGTGTTATATCTTCTAATTGTTTTTGTGGATATATTTTGTTCTCATCAATTTCTTTTTCTTCTTTTGTATCACTGTTTGTCATTTCTGCAAAAGATTCTTCATCCATATTCATCGCAACTTGTGATATTGCAATTGGCATTTGAGAAAGTGTATTTTTTTGAAACTCATCTATTTGGATATCAAATCCATTAGATAGAGATAATATTAATGCAATTCCTATAATTCCAATACTAGATGCAAATGCCGTAAGAAGTGTTCTTCCTTTTTTTGTCCAAATATTTGTAAATGATAGTTTAAGTGCTGTAAAAAATCCCATAGATGTTTTCTTTAATTTATATTCTTGTTCTTTTTCTTCTTTTTCATTTGATTTATCTGTATCGTTTATAACTAATCCATCTTTTACTTCTACAATTCGAGTCGCATATTTTTTTGCAAGTTCTGGATTATGTGTTACCATTATTACCAATTTATCTTTAGCAATTTCTTTAATTAATTCCATTATTTGTACAGATGTAACAGAATCTAAAGCTCCTGTTGGTTCATCTGCAAGAATAATTTCTGGATTATTAACTAGTGCTCTTGCAATAGCAACTCTTTGCATTTGTCCTCCAGACAATTGATTTGGCTTTTTATGAGCATGCTCTTTTAGTCCTACTTTTTCTAATACTTCCATTGCTCTTTTCTTCTTTTCTTTTGAAGAAACTCCAGATAAAGTCATACTTAATTCAATATTACCTAATACAGAAATATGACTAATTAAATTATAACTTTGGAAAATGAAACCTACTGAATTATTTCTGTAAGCATCCCAATCTTTTTCTTTAAATTTCTTTGTAGATTTTCCTTTT
Organism: uncultured Clostridium sp.; assembly: GCA_900556695.1. Classification (GTDB taxonomy): domain Bacteria; phylum Bacillota; class Clostridia; order TANB77; family CAG-508; genus CAG-269. The sequence continues at coordinate 7,537 of USQA01000002.1, read as the reverse complement.
ATTATTAAATCTCCAGAATCATAATGATCTAGACCTCCAATTATATTAAGTAATGTAGTTTTTCCACTACCACTTGAACCTAAGATTGCAACAAATTCTTTTTCTTTAAAGTCTAAATCGATTCCTTTTAATGCTTGTTGAACAAAATCTCCTGTTTTAAAACTTTTTTTAATTTCTTTTAATTTTAACATAATAATTCCTTTCACACTAAAGTATAAGCATTTTATCATTAAAAATGCAAAAAGTAAATGTAGATTTTTAATATAAAAATATCTAATAAACGAACAACACTTAAAAATATGTTGTTCGTTTATTATTTATAACATACTCAAATTTAGTTTTGCCATTTTAATATTGGATAACCTCCATTTATATTTCCTGTATCTTCTGTCCATGGTTGTTCCGTATCTGTTCCTTCTGCTCCATCTATCCCTGAATTTAATTCGTTTAACTTTATGTTAGCATTTGTTGTATAACAGTTTTGAATTACAGATGAATTTTGTGATGCTCCCACAATTGTAGTATTATTAATTGTATATGAATTATATATGTATCCCTTTCCAGAATCATAGCCCATATTTCCAGCTATTCCTCCTACCCAGTTACTTCCTGTGACTGCTGCTGCATTATACGAATTGTATATGTAGCTAATTTTGTTATTTGCTCCATTATATCCAGCAATACCTCCAAATCCTGAAGAGGTTCCTCCAGTAATACTTCCTGTATTATAACATTTCTTTATAATACCATAATTTACACCTGTAATTCCTCCTGTTGAATCATTGCCTACAATGTTAGCAAAATTGCCACATTCTTCTACTGTAGCATAATTAACTCCAATAATCCCTCCTATACAATTCGTTCCATCATTTTTTATATTATTCTTACATTTTATTATAGTTCCATAATTGCTTCCAACAATTCCTCCTATTCCAGATTTTGCTTTTATTTTTCCTTCAACTGTTGTATTTTTTATTGTTCCATTTTCTCCTAATATTCCAAATAGCCCTTGATTTGATAAAGTATTATTATTAATATTTATTCCACTTATTTTCTTTCCATTTCCATCAAATGTACCTTTAAAAGTTGTTGTTGTATCTCCTATTGGTATCCACTGATTACTAGAATCTAAAATTATATCATTATTTAACTTTATATATTTGCCTTCATATGTATTTAACCCATAATTTACACTTGCAGCTAAAAATCTTAGTTGTGATGCACTACCAATTAAATATGGGTTGCTTTCACTTCCATCTCCTCCTGAATATGGACTTGGCATTGTTTCCCCATAAAAACTCACAGTCGATGTTGGTGTAGTTGTACTTCCAGTCCCTCCACTTTCAGATCCTCCACTTGTTCCTCCGGTACTTACTCCGTCTCCTTCAATTGTTAGATCATCTTTCACTTTAAATGTATATCCATCTAAAGTAACATCTCTTGGAGTACCTAAATCGGCTACAGTAATATTTTTGTTTGCTAATTGATCTTTATTAGAATCTAAGTCACCTAGAGTTGCTGTTTTCCCATTAGATAAGCAATCAGTTTGAATTGCCATAAGTTCTATTTTTAATCGTTCTTTAGCATTTGCTTGTTTTGTTGCTTCAGCAGAAGTAGAAGCTTTGGTTAAAATTCCGTTTTTTCCTGATAGCATTGCTATTGATACACCAGCTAATATAAGTAGAATTATTATCGTTATAATTAATGCTATCATCGTTATACCTTTGTTATTTTTCATTTGTTTTCTCCTTATAATTTTTAATTATACAAGTACAATATACTATTTTCTAATATTTTTGTAAATAGTTTTTACTGTATAATTTATTAAAATATTTTTCCTCCACCTACAACAATATCATCTAAATAAAACACTGCAGATTGCCCTGGAGTTATTCTTGCAACTGGGTTTTCAAATTCTACCTTTATTGTATTATTATCAATCATTTCTATTGTTGCTGATTCTTCTTTACTAGAATATCTTGTTTTTACATTTACTTTCATTTTTTCTTTTAGTTCATCAAATAGTAATAAGTTTATATCTGTTACATACATTTCCTTTTGGTATATTTCATCTTTTACACCAACTATTACTTCATTCTTTTCTTTATTAAATCCAACAACAAATAATGGCTCTTTGTAAGATATCCCAATTCCTTTTCTTTGTCCTATTGTGTAATTGTATAGTCCATTATGTTTTCCTAAAATTTCACCTTTGGTAGTTACAATATTTCCTTTTTTAGGTCTAATATCTGAATTATTCTCTAAGAATTTTTTATAATTCCCATCTGGCACAAAGCATATATCTTCGCTGTCTGGTTTATTTGCTACTTTTAAGTTATTCTCTCTTGCAATTTCTCTTATTTGTTCTTTATCTTCAAAATTTGCTAAAGGAAATAATACATATTCTATTAACTCTTTTGGAATATTCCATAAAACATAGCTTTGGTCTTTTCTACCTGCATTTGATTTTTTTAATACCCATCTTTCATATTTTTTGCTATATTCTGTTTTTGCATAATGTCCTGTTGCTATATAATTACATCCTAATGCTTTGGCTTTATCCCACATATATCCAAATTTCATATACTTGTTACATTCTATACATGGGTTTGGTGTTTTACAATTTGAATAACAGTTTATAAAATCATTTATTACATGATTTTTAAACTGTTCTTTACAATCATATGTAAAATGTGGTATTCCTATAGAATTACACACATTTTTAGCATCTATATATGTTTCTATATTACAGCAACTACTTCCAGCAAATAATTCTAAAGTTATTCCTATAACATCATATCCTTCTTTTTTAAGTAAAAGTGCTGATACAGAACTATCAACCCCTCCACTCATTCCTAATAAAACTTTTTTATTTTCCATCTTATTTCCATCTTTCTATATTTAATACCAATATGCTAATTTTAAAAACGAATTAATTAATTTTGTTTGTTCTTCTAATTCTTCTTTTGATGCAATATTATACTTTTGTCCTTCAATATTTCTTGAACTTAAAGTCCATAAAAATGCTTTTAATCTTGGATATTTTTCTATATTTTCTTTTTGTTGTATATAAAAAATCAAATCACATAATTTTTTGTATATATTGCTTTTTTTATCTTTTTCTTCATTCAATTTCTTTAAATCTGTAATCAGTTCAAATGGTTCTGTAATCTTAACTCTATAACTATCTTTTTCAATAGATTTTAAAAAATTATCATAACTTTCACAAAATATTCTATACATTGTATTTCTCCTTAAATATTTTTAAATTATTTATAAATCCTTGTTTTTTACTATCAAATAAATCTTCTCTTTCTAAAATTTCTTTAATAATCTCATTTAATATTTGTTTATTACAATTTGGAATAATTTCATTTAAGTCTTCTAAATCTTTTTTTGCTAGTCTAATTATCTTACTCACAGCAATATCTTCTTTAGATAAAATATATACATTTATATATTCAAATTCTTTTAATTTTTTTGCTCTTGATTTATAAGATGGTGAAAGAATTGTACTTTGATATTCTAACATATCATAATCTCTAAGTAATGAAAACACTTTTCCATACTTTGCAGGATAACCTAAATCCACAAAATCAATATCTAGTGTAGCTCTTGTTGTATATTCTCCTAGAATACATGCACTTCCACCAATAATATATATATCAAATGGTTCTAATTTAAATAATTTTGTTACTTCTTCCATTTCATGAAGAACTTCAATTAAATTATCTCTTAACATTACAACACTCCTAATTACTTTTTATTTAATATATCTTCTATCGTGTGCCAAGCAAGTAAAGCACATTTTACTCTTGCTGGCATATTTGCAACATTTCTAAAAGCTATTGCTTCTTCAAGTTTTTCTAGCTCTTCCTCACTTTTAGTTTCTCTTTTTATCATATCTATAAAGGTTTTTATAATCTCTTTTGCTTCTTTAATTGTTTTACCTTTAAGAACATCTATCATAATAGATGTTGATGCTTGTGATATTGCACAACCATGTCCAGAAAAAGCCATATCTTCAATTATGTCTCCATTTAATTTTAATTCTAAAGTTATTTCATCTCCACAATTTGGATTATGCCCTACTTCACAGTAGTCAGCATTTTCTAACTTTTTCTTATTATAGGAATTCATACTATGTTCCATTATTAATTCATTATAAACATCATTTAAATCTTCCATTGAACTTGAACCTTTCTTTTTTATCTATTTACAATTTTATAAATCAACTTTAATATAATTTTTAAACATATTATATGCTTTATTCAAGGCTTTAACTAATTTATCCACATCTTCTTTTGTATTATAAATATAAAAACTTGCTCTACATGTTGAATCAAATCCTAGAAATCTCATAAGCGGTTGTGCACAATGATTTCCGAGAACGTACACAAACATTTTCTGAATCTAATATACTTGCAACATCATGTGGATGTACTCCTTTTATATTAAACGAAATAACACTTGAATGATTTTTTTTGTTTGGAGTAGTATATAATGTTAAATAGTCTAATTTTGATAATTCTTCTCTTGCATATGATACTACTTCATGTTCTATTTCTTGTATTTTATCATAACCTAATTCTTCAATATAATCAATCGCAGCACCTAATCCTATAACACCTTCTACGTTTTGTGTTCCTGCTTCAAATTTATTTGGTAATGGTGCAAATGTTGTTTCCTGTTCATATACATATTCTATCATATCTCCCCCCATTAAAAATGGGTTCATTTTATTTAGTAATTCTTTTTTACCATATAAAACACCTATTCCAAGTGGTGCTAACATTTTATGCCCTGAAAATACTATAAAATCTGCATCTAATTCTTGTACATCTATTTTCATATGAGGTATGCTTTGTGAGCAGTCTACTACTACTATTGCTCCTTTTTTGTGTGCATATTTTATAATTTCTTTTACATTATTTATTGTTCCCAAAACATTTGAAACATGTGTAATTCCAACAATCTTTGTTTTATCTGTTATTTTAGATTTTATTTCTTCTTCAGGTAATTCATATTCATCGTTTATATACATATAATTCAAGCTACTTCCTGTTTTTTTAGCAACAAATTGCCAAGGAACTAAATTTGAATGATGTTCCATTATTGAAATTACTATTTCATCTTCTTTTTTTAAGTTATCTAATCCATATGAATATGCAATTAAGTTTAATGCTTCACTTGCATTTTTAGTAAATATTATTTCTTCTCTGTGTTTTGCATTTATAAACTTAGATATTTTTGTTCTTGTATTTTCATATACTTCTGTTGCTTCAACACTTAAAGAATATGCCCCTCTATGTGGATTCGCATTATATTTTTCATAAAATTCATCTACTGCTTTTATTACTTGTATTGGTTTTTGTGTTGTTGCACCACTATCTAAATATGTTATATTTTTATTTTCTAAAATTGGAAAGTGTTTTTTTATTTTAGTCATAATATCTTACCTTTCATTCACTTCTTTTTCTTTATTATATTCCTTATAAAAATCAATAACTGTTTTTAATTCCATATCAAAATATTCTTTTCTTGGATTATTTTTAGGATTGCCTTTTATTAAATCTTTAACTTCATTTAATGTATAAAATTTAGAAGTAAATCCATCTTCCTTTTCTCTTACTGTTAAACTATTGTTGTTTGAAATTTTTTCAGCTTTTCCTAAATAATAATATGTTATAAGCAGTCTGTCTTCAATTGAATTGTCTCTTGTTGGATAATTTGATTGAAAATATTTAATTTTAGTTAACTGAGTTAATTCTTCTAATTTCATATCCAACCCTAATTCTTCTTTTATTTCTCTTAAGATTGCTGTATTAGGATTTTCACCATCATCAATAGAACCACCTGGTAGCAAGTAAATACCACCATAACTAGAAACTACGATTTCACCTCTTGAATTTTCCAAAAGCACTCTTGCTTTCATTTTCATATTTGAATAATTTCTTTTATCTTCATTACCTATTATAATTTCCATAATTAAATTACTCCTGTTTTTTCTAATCTAATCTTTCCTCAATTTTTTCTATTATTTCATTTCTTAAATCTTCATCTTCAATTCTACTTAAGATTTTATTAAATCTTGCTTTTACAATTAATTTTACTGCTTCATTATAACTTAATCCTCTTGACATTATATAAAATAATTCTTGATTATCTACTTTTCCAGATGCTGTTGAATGGTTTCCCTCTACATCAGATTCTGTACATAAAAGCATTGGAAGTGCTATACTTCTGGCTTTTTCTGAAAGTAACATACAAAATTCATTTTCATTTCCTTTTGCTTTTTTACAACCTTTTTTAAAGTCTATTGTACCTTTGAAATTCTTTTTTGCATTTCCACTCAAAGCTCCTTGAACGTCTATGTCTATAAAGCTTTGTTTCCCTCGTAATTCCGCAATATAATTTAAATCTTTTATATTATTTTCTGCACCCAAATAAATTGTTTTTAAATCATTTTTTGCTTTTTCTCCTAATATGTTTGAGTAATAGTTTGTTATACTGTTTTTTCCACCTATATCAATTATTGTGTAATTTACACTTGCATTTTCTCCTATAATATTTTCATAGGCTTCAAAATTATTAGAATTTTTATTCATTGTATTTACAACTACAACATCAATTTTAGAATTTTCTAATGCATTTATTTTTATTACTCCATTGTGGAAACATTCTTTATTCGTATTTGATTTATAAACTATATATAATTTACATTTTTTTGTTGCATTTACAACAATATTGTTAATTAAATTTATATTCTCATCATCAAAATTATAAATTATTCTTATTTCTTCGTTTTCAGCATTAATGTTTAATTTACTATTTGAATTTTTAATTATATTATTTTGAAGAATTTCTCCCAAACCATATGTAAGTTTTGTTTCTTCAATATTTTCTGTTATATTTTTCCCACCAATTATTTCAACATTTTTAAATTTTTCTACCGTTTCTGGGATTTCAACATCTGTAAGTTTTATGTTATTTATTAAAAAGTTTTTTGATGTTCTAATTGGTGTTTCATTTAATTTTAATTCGTTCATACTATTCCTTTCTTATTTATTAGAAATTTGCTTTAACTAGTTCTTAACCTTATTTTCTTTCTTAATATCATACTTATAAATACTTATAATGCTTGTAATTAATAAGATTATATCTCCTGCAACAATAAACCAACTCTGATAATATAAATAATATAATCCATATAATATTCCTGTTGTAATCCCTGATATTCTTACTAATTTCATATTTGATTGCCATAAACAATATGTTCTAATAATTGAGCCTATTGTTGGCAATAACGATATTATTCCATTCCATGTATATATACAATTCAGAACAATAATGCTTTCAAACATAATAAGTATAAATACATATATGTTTCTTTTAATTTTTACACTTTGCATAAATATAAATGTTCTTATAAAATTTATTATACTTAAAAAAGCTCCTGTAAATGCGTTTATTGTAAATGAATACATTGCCTCAAATAAGCAATTAAGAGATTGCACTCCTAATGATTTTTTTCTAT
>USQA01000001.1 GCA_900556695.1 uncultured Clostridium sp. | reverse complement strand
TTAGTTTGTGGGTTTCTACCTTTTCTAGCTGCTCTTTTTCTTACTTCAAAAGATCCAAATCCAACTAATTGAACTTTTTCTCCTTTTTTTAGTGATTCTGTTACAGCTTCTACAAAAGCGTTTACTGATTCTTCAGCTGCTTTTTTTGTTGCTCCTGTTTTTGCAGCTACTGCTGCTACTAATTCAGCTTTGTTCATTTAAATTACCTCCCATAAGATTTAAATAGTTTATGTACTTTTATCGCTTGAACAATAACAATAAATGTACTACTAATTAATTTAATTCGCCAAAAATACTGAAAATCCTTCTTTTTTTATCATTTTTTCGTATTTTTTTCTTAATATACCTTTAATTTTTCTAATATTTTACAGATTTTTTGTCCATATGGCATCATTAAAACTTCATCTTTTGAAAATACCTTTAAAGCTATAATTGCTAATCCATATATAATTACAGCACTTACAATTGCTAATATTGTAGCCAATTTTTGTGCAATTATTCCTGAAAGTACTATAAATATAAAATATGAGCAAATTCCCATTATAATTGTTGCTAATAAAGGTTTTACTACAAATTTTGAAAATGTCAAATTTAATTTAATATGTTTCATTAGTGAAGTTATTGCAATTGAAAATGCAACTAAATGACAAGCAACTGATGCAATTGCAGCCCCATTTACTCCAATTTGTGGAATAGGAACTAATATTAAATTTAAAATTAACTTCACGAAAACTCCGACACCCTAAAGAAATAGTGGGTATCATTAATTTTCCATATCCTTGCAAAGCACCATTTATTGTCTGGTCTAAAATTGTAAATATTATAGTTAATGCACTTATTTGTAAAACAACTTCTCCTGAACTTGCATTTGGAAATAACAAATTAAGAATTGGTCCTGCAAATACGCACATTCCTATTGTACATGGTAAACCTATTAACATTGAAATCAATAATGAAAAAGATGTTTTCTCAGATATTGTTTTTTTATCTTTTCTCGCCTTAGCCGCTGATATAGCTGGCACCAAAGCTGTAGAAAACGCTACATTTATTGATAAAGGTAAACTTGTAAGCATATCTACTTTTCCGTCCTAATATTCCATATTGTGATATAGCCATATCTTCTGACATAAACTGTTTTAAACTTCTTACTACTGTAAATGAATCTATATTTTTATTAATTGATGACATTATTGCTGTTAATGCAATTGGAATTGAAACTAATAAAATCCTTTTTATTATTGTCCTTACTCTTTCATATTTGTAATTAACAGTAGACCTTATTTCTGTTGCTATCTCTTTTTTTCTTGTCTGATAATATAAATATAAATATCCAAAACCAGCCATAGTTGCAAGTGTTGTAGCTAAAGTTGCTCCACCTGCCATCCACATAGTTGACACATTTGAAATAATTGCAATTATTTCAACTAAAATTATTGTAAGTGCAGTTTTAAATACTTGCTCTAAACTTTGAGATCTTGCTGTAGCTTTTATATTTTGCCTTCCGTTAAAATATCCTCTCATTACAGATGAAACTGCTACAAAAAATATTGCTGGTGATAATGCAACTAATGTCATTTCTGCCTCTGGTATTTGTAGCCATTGATTTGCTATCACATTTGCCCCTAAAAATAGCATTAAGCTTCCAATTAAGCCTATAACCGAAAATGTTGCAAATGCAATTTTAAATATTCTATGTGCGCCTTTATGATCACCGTACTGCAACTCTTTCAGAAACTAATTTTGAAATTGCATTAGGAACTCCTATTGAAGAAATTGTAAGTAACATTGCATATATTTGATATCCTGCAGCAACAATTCCATTTCCTTTATCTCCAAATCCTTGTCTATTTGTTAGATATAATGTATATATTAAACCTAATAATTTTATTGCAATTTGCGAAAATATTAATGTTATAACCCCTTGCATAAAAGTTTCTTTCTTAGGAACTTTTTCTTTTGATGTCTCTTTTACCATTTAATCACTCCTATTTAAACTATTTGTTATAATAATTGTACTATTTAATTATAGATTTAATTACTAAATTATTCAATAGTTTTTATTAATTTTTATCTTGAGCACTTTTTTATGTTTTACTGATTAATATTCATATAATAAATTTTCCTAACTTCTAAATATAAAAGAACAATGAAATCTATTTTAAATTTCATTGTTCCTTTATCTCTTTATTTTTTTAATAAACTATTAGCAACATTTTTGCTTTCTTTCCTTTTTACATACTATTAATATTATAGTTAATATCAATAATAAACCTAAAACTACTGCTAACACAATTACTGATGCTAATGCTGCTAATATTGCTTCACTTGCTAAAGCTCCTATTATTATGCCAATTACAACTGCAAGAGACACTAATATAATAACTGCAACTATTGCTAAGCAATTTCTTTTTTTATTACATTTTCTATTATCATAACAACATACTTGTTCTTGTGGCTCCATACAAGTCACCTCCAATATAGTACCTTTACTGATACTATATTATATTTTATGACAAAAATATATATTTAGTGACATTTTATTTCGTTGCCTTTTTCTCTATTTTTGTAATCATTTTTATCGCTTTAGGTCTTTCTACTGTAACAGTATGTTCACATCCCAAACATTTTAATTTGAAATCAACACCTATTCTTGTAATCTCCCATAATTTACTTCCACATGGATGTTGTTTTTTAGTTCTTACAATATCTCCTATATCATATTCCATAAGTAATCTCCTTCAATTTTGTAAGTTTTATTTAATTGCTTTTTCAAATCTTTTTTGAATTGATTCTTTTCCTAAAACATTCATAATTTCATACATATCTGGAGTATTAGTTCTTCCAGTTAAAGCAACCCTTAAAACTGTACTAACATCTCCAACATGAGCTTTATACATATCTGGATTTTGTTTATATTCTTTTACTTCTTTTGCAAATCCCATTTTTCCTGATAATTCTTTTATTTTATTAAACCATGTTTGTTTGTCATCATTCTCATCATAATACTTTTCAGTATATAATTTTAATATTTCATTTATATCATCTTTTTCATTAATTGTTTGATAAGGATACTCTATATTTTCATCTAAAAATTTATTATCATACATATATATAATAGATTCTTTTACATCAGACCATTTTGCTATATCTTTTCTAGGTTTTTGATTTCCTCTTTCGATACCAAATATTTTTAATGCGTAGTTTTTATCTTTTAACATTTCTTCTAACTCATTATCATATTTTTTAGCCCAAGTCATTGCTTTTTCATATACTTCTTCTGCTGTAAATTTAGATATAACAGTTTTACCTACATCTAACAATTTTACCATATCAAATAGAGCTCCACTTACACTCATTTTGTTCAATTTAAGTTCAAATTCATCAACTGACTTGTCTTTATTTGCTCTTCTCCAATTTTCAAAAGTAGAATTTGCTATATTTAACAAATATTCATTTACAGCTTCTGATGGAATTCCTTCTTGTTCATAATAACTAACTGCAGCTTCTGGATCTTTTCTCTTACTTAATTTTCTCTTATTTCCATTATCATTTTTCATAATTGGTGCAATATGTGCATATTTAGGAGGTCTAAAACCTAATTCATGAAATAATTGTAAATGTAATGGTACAGATGATAACCATTCATCTCCTCTAATTACATGAGTTGTCCCCATTAAATGATCATCTATAGCATGTGCAAAATGGTATGTTGGCAATCCATCTGCTTTAATTATTACTATGTCTTGATCATTTTCTGGAAACTCTACATTTCCTTTTATTACATCTTTATGTTTTATTTTTCTATCTTCTCTACCAGGAGATTTAAAACGAATAATATATTTTTCTCCATTTTTTATTTTTTCTGCCATTTCTTCAACAGTATTATTTCTGCATTTTGCCCATACTCCATAATATCCAGGTCTAATTTTAGCTGCTTCTTGCTTTGCTCTTATTGCTTCTACATCTTCTGGTGTACAAAAACATGGATATGCTTTTCCTTGTTCTATTAAATATTTTGCGTATGCTTGATAAATATCTTTTCTTTTAGATTGTTTATATGGACCATAAATTCCTTTTTCTTCTGTTTCAGAAATCATTCCTTCATTTGGCTCAAGACCAAAATTACTTAAAGAATTTATTATTTCCATTGTTCCATTTTCAATTTCTCTTTTTTGGTCTGTATCTTCTATTCTTACAAAAAATACTCCTTCTGTTTGTTTAGCTATTTTCTTTGCAATTAATGCTTGATATAACCCTCCTATATGCATAACTCCTGTAGGACTTGGTGCATATCTTGTTACAACAGCATTTTCTTTTAATTCTCTTCTTGGATATTTTTCCTCATAATATGATATATCTTTTGCTTCTGGAAATATCAAATCAGCTAAATCTTTATAGTCCATTATTATCACTCCTTTATTTATTAACTTTTAGCATTATACTATACTTTCTAGTTTTATTCAATATCTTAAATTTCTTTTTCCTAATATATAAAAAACAACATTGTCTTTATACAATGCTGTTTTCTGATGAATTATTCATATGCCTTAATCAAATACAGTTTTTTATTTTTTCTTACAACAAAAAATGTAATTTGATAATTTCCATTTAAATTAATTTCATCACCTTCTGTCAAAAGAATTATTCCCTCATCCTGATATCTTCCGGCTAATTTTTGGAATTTTTTCTTCCAACTTATTTCCAATCCTTTAACATCAATAAACAACAATATTCCTTCTTCAATTGTTTCTATTGCATCCTTTTCAAGAATCGGATGAATTATTACATCTTTATAACCATCTTTTAGGTCTTCAACATAATACTCATAACAAAGATTTACATTAAGTGGTTCTTTTAGACTCACGCTCGATGTAATAATTCCATAACTACTGTTTATCCGGTCTATGTAGCCTCCTGGAAAAGTTATTCCTTGCTCTACTACAATTTTAAAACCTTTTGGTTCTCTAGATAACCTCATAATTCTAAAACTCATAATTTAGACCTCCTTCTACGAAAAACATTTTTATGTTATTTTGTAATCTTATAATATTTTGTTAACATTGTCAAGTAACAACCTTACTCTTTCTATACACTATTACTTAAAAAATTATTTTAGAGTGATAATAGCAACTAATAATAAAAGCTAGAAGATAAAATTTATAAAGATTTAAAAACAACTGTTTTTAATATTTTTTGAATATTTCTATGCTTTTCTATACTTCCATTATAATTGGTATAATCAGTTTTACTTTTATGCCCATTTCTACTTTTTTACCCTCAGCTTGGCATTCATTGATTTATTAATATTTTTACCTCTTTTAAAAAACTATCTAGAACAATTAAAATTTAATAGGTAGGTAACAAAAGGGTAACAAGCATATTATTTTTGTGATTTGTAAAATTCTTCTATTAATTCTTCAGTTTTCTGCATATCATAACCTAGACTTTTGCATTCTTCAATCATTTTAAATATTAATTTTTCTTTTTTATTATATTTTTTACTTATTCTTTTTACTACTTTTAATACTTCACCTTTCACATACAATCCATCCCTTCTTTTGTAAATTATTTTATAATTCACCTTCGAGGGGTTATAATCTTTTTCTATTATATTACTACCTATTCTCTTTGTAAACTCTTTTTTAATGTTTTCATTGTTTTCTTTTCTCATAAAACATATACCTTCTTTCATATAAAAAATATTTGACATTTTACACTCGAGAAGTTATACTAATAGTAGACATTACTAGAATATATTTAATATATTCTTGAGTGTATTTTGTATTAAGAGATAGTTTCGATTTGCGGTCTGGCTATCTCTTTTTTTATATTATATATGCTTGTCTTTTGCTTGTCAAAACCCGTTTTCGACAAAAAAAGTCTGTAAGTACTGAAAATACTACAAACTTTTTTTGAAAATTTTTTTAAACTTTTTTAAATCTCTGATATTATTCTGTTTCTTAAATCGTGCCAGTTCAGACCACTTATGCATTTTAGGCTTTCTGAGCATAATAATAATTCTTCTTTCGCGTATTTATTCCATTCATCAATTGATGGAAATTTTGCAAATTCTTTTGTTATTTTTTTCATATGTTTAATTGATTCTGTATATTTAATGTACATCAAGCAATTTGTATTGTATTTTCTTTCATTTATATAATACGAATTAACTAATTTATCAAATCTCTCACTTATTCTTTTCGTTTTCTCTGAGTTTATCCCGTTTTTTTCAATAGATTCATGCAGCTTTTCTCTTATTCTTTCAAAATTATTTATCATTTGTTTCTCCTACTTTTTTATTTATTTGTATTATTTTCTTGAAATATTGTATTTCTTTTGGCGGAATTATTATAAATAATCCCTTTAAAAATTCAAAAATATCCTCCCCTTTTCTAACTAATTGTTTTAGTGTCTCATTAGTTATCTCGTGACATTCTAAAGTAAATGCACTAAATAAATTATTTTTATGTGCATAATTATCCCATTCTTCCCTTGTACAATACGGATTTTCCTTTACATATTTTTTAAATTCTTTTTTACTCTTATTATAATAGTTTATCATATAATCACCAATTTTAGTATGAACTATTACTACAACTTTATACTATTCATAAAAAAGATCATCTATGTAATATTTAAGAGCTCTTGATATTATTTTACTATATCTTATATTTAAAATGTCAGTGGCCACTATGGTATTTTTTTATTTTTTGTGTGATTTTATTAAGAAAAAAATTAAAAGCGCTACTCTTAAATAGATGTAACGCTTTGGAAAATTTTTCGATTATTCGTGTTTTATTATAGCATATTAAAATAAGAGAGTCTACACGACTTTCTCTGCTATTTTTATTATCTTGTTAAAATCTCTTATTTGTGATATGTATTTTAAACTCTCTATAGTTAATATTTTGTCATCTGTTTTTACTAGTTCTCTGTATTGCTTTTCATTTGTTATGCATAAATACTTAATTACTTGTAATGATATTATATAATATTTTTCTATAAAATCATCTCCTTTATGATATTATAACATTTTATGTTGAATTGTTGTGTTGGAATTTGTCGATTGGAATAAAATTCCATATTTTTATTGACTTTATTTGTCTAACTATATATAATACTTTTAGTTAGAAAATGGAGGATGTTGAAATGGATACTTTGACATATTTTGAAAAAATCACTTTGCAACAAGCAGATAGAGAATTTTGGTTAAATGTTATATTAGCTACAATAACTTTCATTTCTGTTCTATTATTTTATATTGATTATAAAAATAGAAAGGATAAAGAAAGAGCTGAAAAATCTATAAAGATTGCCGAACAATTTGCTAATAGCTTAATACCTAAATTATCAATAATTTGCAATATTTTTGAAAAGACTAAACTAGAAAATGCCTTAAATAGAGTGAAATTTATACAATTTGAAAATTTTGATAAAGATGAACTTGAGGAATTATATAAAAAGGAGGAAATAGATTTTTATAATAAGACTATTTCTGGAACTGTAACTATTGATGACAAATCTATTTCATTAGCAACGTTGATTATGGAAACATTAAATGAACTTGAATACATCAGCATGTACATCTCGACTAACGTAGCAGATGAAAAATATATTTACAATTCTCTTCATCAACAATTTTTCAAAGCAATATCTTTGCTATATATATCAATATCCTTAATAAATACGGATGTAAAAGATAAATATTTTACAAATATAATAAAAGTTCTTGATATTTGGAAAAAGAAATATATTAAACATGAAAAAAAGGAAATGAAATTCAAAAAAAAATTAAATCCCAAAATGCCAAAAATAAAATAACTATAAAAAATTATAGTTATTTTATTTTTTTATATATAAAAAAGTCGAACCTTAATCATTTTTTTTATTTTCCTAATTTAAATCATACTTTATTATATCTTCACGAGTAATATTAGTATTTATATTTTTCATCCAATCTCCGTACATATTTACCCCTCCTAAATATATTACTATTATTTATATATTACATTTAATTGTTTTTGTCAATATTTTCTAATGATTTTGCTATTTTATTTTAACATAAATTTTATAAATTTGCAAACTTGATTTTCTTCTGAAAAGTAGCTGAAAAGTGTCTGTTTAGAATCCATTTTAAGCCTTTTTTATTTTTTAGACAACAAGTTATATACCTTGATTTTACTGCATTTTGGCACAAAAAAAGAGGTAGACTAGAAATTAATCTAATCTACCTAAGCTATAAGCCAAAATTCAAATTAATGAATTGATATATATATTCTTTAGTAGGTCGGCACCCCTACATCTTATTACAGAACCTAATCTTATACTTTTTAATTGCTAGGTCACGATAGCTGCCTTTCTATCCTTAAAGAATTTTATAAATTGGTACAATAATCTAAACAAATATATCCGCTTGGAGTTAAGCCAAATCCATTTTGAATTTTAGTAACTGTTGTTACAACTCCTTTTTTTAATCCATTAACATATTGATTTCCTAGTTTCTTATTTTGATATCTTGCATTTGCTGTTAATTGTTTATATCCTTTTATTTTATATTTTGTACCTGGGCCTGTACGAACATTTAATATGCTAGCATTTACTTTGTATTTTTCTGATTTTTGAGCTGTACTTTTTGCAACTGTTGTATATCTACTTGTATAAGCTAAACATATCCATCCACCTCTATCAGTTTTCCCCCAACCGTTGCTTTCTGCTAAAATAGTAGCTGTAGAATTTTTAGAGTATCCTCCTATTCTACTATAAGAAGCACTTACTCCACTACGCATATTTAATCCGCTTTGTGATGTGATTCTTACTTTGTAGTTCACATTTGATACACTAGATGTTGTATTACTTATTACTACATTTGTAGTATTTTCTTTTACATCTGTTCTGTCATTTTTAAAACAGAAGAATTTTTGATAATTAGCATATGCCCTAAAGTTATCTATTGATACATATACGGTATTACCTCTTACTTCTGCTTTACCTCTACGACTAGAAACATCAAATTTCCCATTATATAAATAAGGATCGTATACTTTTATATAATTACCTTCTACTCCTGTTAGAACTATAAAATGTCCGCCATATGTGAATAATCCCTGATTACATGAAGCTATTATGTAATGATTATTTCTTAATTTTGCTACTGCATCATCTAATCTATAACATTCACTATAACCAATATTAAATACATCTGCAGTCCATCTAAATGCTGACCAGTAAGTTCCTTGATTTGCACTTCTATATCCATATTGTGTATATAGTCCCGCCATAACATCAGGTGTTATTGTTCCCTTTATAGAACTTACTACCATAGCACTTGAAGTTGGTCCACATCCACTTGTTCCTATTGTTTGTAACCTATCTCCTACACTTGAATACATCTTATTAGACCATCTACTATCAATTTGACTATAATATGTTAATCCTGCATAATCTCCAACATTGACATTTGGAGTTTTTTCTGAGCCTTCATAAGCAACTTGTCCTTGCTCTTCAAACCCTTCGCTTTCTGTTTCTTGCACTTCTACGCTTTGCTCATCTGTTTCATTCAAGTTTGGTATCTCTGTTGTACTTGCATTGTCAATATAGTCTTTTACTTCTTCAATTGCATTATTTACTATTTCTTCATCAGTCTTATCCTTGTTTGTTTCATAAAATCCAAATCCACCTAACAACCCTATTAAAATACTTATAATTATTAAAGTAATATTTCTTTGTTTCATCTTGACACCTCCATTTTTAAATTTATTTTTTCAATGCTTTTTTCGATACTTTCGCACCTTTTATCGTGCTGAAAGAGAAATTCCTTTTGCGTATCCATGCTTGATTGCAAAAGTTCTAAAGACTTAGCTGTATTCCTATTAGTTTCAGCATTTGTTGCGTTTATGTTTTTTATTTCTTCTAAGCATACACTATTCTGCTTTAATGTTTTTTGCATGTCTTTTCTCGTTGTAAGCCAATCATACAAAAAAAGTCCCACTATAACTAGCGAAACTCCAAATTTGCTTAGCATTTCTAACATAGTTTCCATTTTTTCTCCTTTCTCTAATCTGTTGTTTTTGTGTATTCTAAATTTATATATATTGGTTTGTTTGTCCATGCATTAGCCCCTATTTTTATACGTATACTAGTATTGTTTACAAGTGTCCATACAAAAGTACCACTATCTCTATAATGATTTACTGGAATATGATTACTTCCTGAAAGTATATAACTTTTATTCCCTAACCATATATTACTTACATTTTGAATATTGTGTGGTATTAAGTTTTCATTTGTGTCTGACACTGTAAAATTAAATACTTTTCTATAAATTGGTTTTCCATCTATCCAAGTTTCTCCTGTTTTTACTTCTTCTGTTGAATATGTTGTTAAGTTTGTTACTTTTCCTCCTATATTTGAAATGCTTTCTGTTAATTTTTTTAACAAATTAGGTACTGTTATTTTTTTTGTTCCGCCCATTGCATCAACTATTGGTAATACGTCTGTATCATTTGTTGATGTTTTCTCTTGTAATTCACTTATTTTAACTCCCATTTATTCTCCTCCTAAAATTTGATTTATTTGCTCTTGCTGTTTATTTATTATAGCTTTTAAATTTTCTATTTCTTCTTGTTGTTCTTGAATTGCTTTTGTTGCAGTAGCTAAAACAGCTAAAGTATTAATTTGCCAATCTTCCTTTTCGCCTTCTGGTGTTTTAAACTTGTTATAACGTGTGAAATTTTCATCTATTTCTTTCATTTCTTGTGCTATATACCCTATTTCTTGGTATTTATTGTTAGATTTCCAATTAAACGCAACATGCCTTATTTTCTTTATAACTTCTATAGCTTTTGCCGAACTATTTTTTATGTTTTTCTTTAAGTTTTTATCAGAATTACTAGCATATACGTAAACATGTCCTCCGTCTTTAAACAATAATGAAATATAATTATCAGCTGCACCATTAATATAGTCAATGCTTTCATTTATTATTAGCGGAAAATTATCGCAATGCAAATTGTTGCAATCTATATTGTTTGCATATATATAACCATCATCGGTAAATAAGCAACGATTATTATCACCATCTCCTATTTTTAAAGAATTACTTCCAGCTTGGTTAGCAAAAAATTTTATTTTATCTAAAATAGTTATTCCGTATTCAGCACCACTATCTGGCGTTACTGTCATTAACAGATGATTATTTAATATATCTTGAAAATATAGTTTTTCAGTAGCAGGGTCTCCCCATATCTTAACATTTCCGCTTAGGATTCCTGTTCCAAGACCATCTAAAACAATATCACAAGCAGACAATACTAACTCTCCATAACCCCCATCACTATTTTTAGGTCCAATTGAAAAATTCTTTATATAAAAAATAGGATAAAATTGATTATCACTTTTAGTTTTTATTCCCCATGCCATACCATTCGATATATCAGATTCGTATTCTCCATCTACCGAAAAAGCAATAAACTTATTATTATTTACAGTTTGCACTCCCATTTCACCGAAATATTTCCGTTCCGTCTTTATAAAAGTGTTGTCCTGTTTTGTCTAATGACATCATCACTTTTTTATCTTTATCTAATACTGCAAAACTTGCATTGTTGTCTATTATCATCATTTGTATAAAATCTGATATTTGATTCCATGCAACTTTAACTGCCTCTGTATTCTGTTCTATTTTAGTTCCTAATTCTAATTTCGTTAAAAATGTTTTTGAGTAATCGTTTTCAATTATATATTGTGCATAATAATTGAGTCCTTGTACTTCTTTTACAAAATAATAAGTTCCTGTGTCTTTTTGTGAAGGAAGTAATATTTTATCTTTAAGTACTGTTTCAGTTTCTTTTGCTAATACGTATAATCCACCTTGTTCGTTTATTCCAATTCTTCTAATTACTTTTATAGTTCCATCTTGTTCTATTTCTAAAGTGTCATAATACTCTTTTCCATCTTTTGTTAGGCTCCTTAAATAATCATCTAATGTTATTTTTAATGACTTTAAATAATACGCACCTTCTCCTATAATAAATTGTTGACTATCTTCTGTTAATAATTCTTCTCCATCTTCTGTTAATAAGTATATTGCTTCTCCATAACCTCTTCCATTTTGACTTGCGCATATTGTAATGTCTTTGGTTTTAAAAAGTTCTGTATTTCCATATACGATAAATTTTAGTATGTAACCTTCTCCTTCTGCAATATCTTCTATATATAGATTTTCATTTTGTGTTTTCTCTTTTGTGAAATCTTGAATATTTTCTACTTTTTGAGATATTCCTTCTATTGTTTGTTCAACTTCTGTTATTTTTTGACTTTGTTCTGTTGTTTCTTCTATTAATTGAGTTATTTTTCCTTCTGTCTGGTCCATTTGGCTTTGCACTCTTCTATTTATTGTTTTTTGTGAAGGCTTTCTAACTGTTGTCTCTTCCTTATTTTTACTTTGTATCTTACTACTTACATTTGCTTTCCATCTTCCCATAAATTGCATCGTTCCTTGATATATTACCTTTTTATTGCCAATTAATAATATATCTCCAACATCGATTGCTGGGTCAATAATGCTATCTCCTTCAAAACTGTAAACTTCTAATTGTTCCAAAGCATCGTATATATTGTCTATTTGTTCTTGATCTACTATATACATATTATCTGGATTTATATATACTGTATTATCCGTTGTATTTCCCTTTTCAAATAATTGAACTCCGTCTTCATATCTAACACGACTAACTTTGAATTTTTCTCCCCATTTAAAATTTTGAAAATATTTAAGTGGTAGTTCTGTCGTATTTCCACCTATTGTTTTTATGTATAGTTTTCCATCTCTTCCTATGCAAGCAAAACCACCTGCACTTTCAGCAATATAGCTTAAATATGTTCTTGCAGATACGGTATTGTCATATACTGCTACTTCTTTATTCATATTTAAAAAAGAAGTAGAACCAAGTTCTACTTCCGCTTTGGAACATATGTCTTGCAATACAGTTAATAAAGTTACTGGATATGTTAATTTACTGCCATCATAATTAAATTCAAATTTAATCATATTGTCTAATAACTTTAGTGATACTGTATAATCGTCATCTTTGCTAATATCTTCTATATTAAAAACACCTATTGGTATTATTTCTCCTGAAATTCCACTTTTAATTTCTACTTTGTTAATAATATTTGGAACTACTGTTTTATATAATTTCAATTCAACTACTTGTGATATTACAGAGCCTAATTCAAATTCATTATTGGTGAATAACGGCTTAGAAGGTTTGCAATCTAATATATATTTAGAGTCTACTTCAATATCATTTATATATACCTTTAATGAATGTATTGTATTATATATTTTAGTTTTATAATCATCACTTGTATCATACATTAACTATTTGCCCCCTCTACCGCTGTTTTTTGTGCTTGTGTCAATTCTTTTTGCATCAAA
Organism: uncultured Clostridium sp.; assembly: GCA_900556695.1. Lineage (GTDB taxonomy): Bacteria > Bacillota > Clostridia > TANB77 > CAG-508 > CAG-269. The sequence goes on along the minus strand of USQA01000001.1, from coordinate 41,176 downwards.
TTAAAAGAACACTTCCACCTTGTTTTAGAAGTGTTCGTATTTAATTCTGTATCTATCATTTCTACTTTTCTTTTTGAAACTCTAAATTTTGCTCCTTCTAAAAATCCACCATTAATAACTGGTACTTTTACATCTAAAATAAGTGGGTTCTTATATGTTTTTTGAATTAATGCTTCAGCTTCAGCCTCTGAGTTTAGATCCCAGCTCATTGAAAGTTTTAGTAATCCAACCGCAATTGGATTATCTATAAGAGAGCCATCTACTGCGCTTGAATAACTATCTTTGTCAGTATCTTCTACATCTGCGCTATATGTGCTAGGTGTTGGTAAGCTTTCTGTTTTTCCATGTTCTTTCCATACCATATTTTATCCTCCTACTAATGCTTCTAAATCTTTTCCAGACTGTCTTTTAATGTCTCTTAGATTATCTAATAATATTTGTCCTAATTTTGTGTTTCCTACATTTATTGTTAAATTTATTGGTGTATCGTTGTCATTTCCAATATCAGCATCTAAAAGAGCTCTTCTCATTGTATCGTACATAATATTTTGTGGTGTTACAATTTCTGGATTTGTTTTAGCTCCTGAATATTCACCAGCCATTACAAGTGTTTCGTCGTATAATACACCACCTTTGGCCAATCGTGGTATTTGTGGGATTTGAACTGTTGATATCCAAGCAAATGGTCTCATTCCCATTATATCTGCATTTTTTATAGTCCTCAAAGCAGAATTTAAGCCATTGAAAGGTATACTTATTACTTTATTTATTCCACTTATTATTGCATTTACAATACTTTTTAATCCGCTTAATATTCCTTCTTTTATACCATCAAAGATTCTTCCACCTGTGCTAAATACATTTTTAACAGCTTGCCATGCTTGACTAAATTTATCTCTAAACCAATTTGGTATATTACTAAATATTGACGTAATACCATTCCAAGCACCCTGCGCTCCTTCTTTTACTTTATTTTTAATATTTTGCCAAGCTTCAGATGTTTTATTAGTTACCTGTTGCCAAACGTTGCTTATAAAATTTCTTATATCTGTAAATACCACTACTACAATATCTCTTATTGTTTTTGTTTTTGTCTCCGTATAAATATTAATTGCATTCCAAATTCCTATAAAAAACTCTTTTATTCCATTCCATGCTTTCTCCCAGTCACCTTGAAATACTCCTATAATGAAATCCAAAACCCCTGATAACGCATCTATTACTGAGCTTATCGCTTTGCACATTTCAGCCATTATAGGTATTGTGTTGTTAACTATATATTCCACTACAGGAGACAAGAATTTCAATATTTCATCTATTGCAACTATTAATTTTGATATACCATCAAGTATTTTTGTAAAAACATCTTTAGCTCCATTTTCCCATATTCCTTTTATCCACTGCGTTATTAATTCAATCCAATATGATAATGTTCCTAAAATACTTATTATAGAATTTGCAAAATTTTGAAAATTTTGACTAGCTGTCCATTGTTCAATTGCCTTTTGAGCTTCCAATATTACATATAAAACATTATTTAATGCATTCCATAAATTTTGTATTATTTGTATCCCTTTGCTATTTTCCCATGCCTCTTTAAAAGCTTTTGAAATATTTCCAATAGTATTAAATATTGATGTTAACAATTGCAATATTATACTTACAGTATATTCTCCAGTGCCATTTAGCCAAACTTCTTTAAAACTTTTTCCTATCTTTTTTATTAACTGCAAACTGCTGTTAAAAGCATATTTCATACTCTCAATTAACGACTGTCCATATTTATTCCATGCATATTGTATTGGTTTAAAAAGCTCTTTTAATTGCTTTTTAATTTTATCTATTAGAAATTGCATATTATTATCAAATTTTGATAAATCAAAACTTGGTGCTGAGCTTCCTCCGCTACCGTTATCAGAATTATTATTAGACTGCACATTATTTATTTCATCATGTACTCCTGCCAATTGTTTAGTTTCTTGCTTTGCTTTCTTAGCACTTCCTGCCATAGCAGAATATGACTTTGCACTTGCTTTTGCAAATATATTTACTCCTGTTAATGCATAAGCTACACTTTGTATTGCTTTCATTAATTGATATACTAGATTAGTCACAAATTGTATAACTGGTGCTAATGCACTTCCCATTGCGTATTTCATATATTCAATGTTAGCACTTAATTGTTTAGCTCCTGCGTTTTGGCTTGATAACCATGTACTTGCACAACTGCTTAAAGTACTATAAATACTTTGCATTGAAAAAAGTGCACCTGCATATTTCAAAATATGGCCTAATCCACTTTTTAACTTTGTTCCCATTCCTTTTATATTGTTTGTAATGTTTTGTGTTATTTTAGGCATACTATTAAAACTATCTTTCATACTAGCAATACTGGGTTTTGTTTGCTCTACTTTTTGCTTAAATGCACCAAAAAAACTACTCAATTTATTTTGAGTAGTTGAAGTTTTAGAAGCCTGTTGTCCTAATTCTGCCATTTTAGATTTTGCACTATTTAATAATGCATTATATTTTTCAATTTCACTATTTAATTTATCACTTTGCTTAACTAAACTTTGATAATTTGTATTGCTATCTAATCTTTTATATGTTTCTTGTGTTATTTGTTTATTTCCAGCATCTGGCATTTCTTTTATTACAGATTGATTTGTATCATTCCTTATTTTGTCTAATGCATTATTGGTAATATCTAGTTTTAGCTGTCGACCAGTTATTTTCTTTTGTAGACTATCAATTTCTTTTTCAATTTGTGTTATTTGTTTTTGTGCATCTTTATTATTAACTTTAATTGATATTTCATTATTTTCAGAACTCTTTTTTAGATCTTGCATTTTCTTTTTCATAAAATTAACTGCTTGATGTAATTTATTTGTCATTGCTTTTGTATCTACTTTTGAAAAAGCTTCTTGTGCTTGTTTCATTGCTTTTTTTATTGTTGGTAACATTTTTTCAAATTCTTTTAATGCTTCTTCTACTTTTGCAGTTACAATAATTTCTATCTCTTCGACTGTGATAAGTCATCTCCTCCTCTCTGTTAATTTTTCCATATAAAAAACACCTACCTAAGTAAGTGTTCTTTATTGTATTTAATTATTAATACATAGATGCTTCTATAATTTTAAAAGTAGCATTTTTCATTGCTTCTAATTTATCTGATGATATGTATGTAAAAATTTCAAAACTTTGGCTTTGCCCTGCTGCTAAATCATTTGCATAAACATAATCTTCATTTATTCTTGCACCTGTTGCATCTACTGCTTCTATATGAAAACTAAAAGATTTTTTTTCAGTATTTTTATTTGTTACTTTTACAGTCAATTTTGTATCAGTCATTCCATAACTATCTTTTGTTGTTTCAAATTTACCTAACTCTACATTTGCATCATTTGCTAAAATTTGTTCTGTATTTGAACCTGTCGCCTTGTCTAAATTTGCGCTAACTTCATTCAAACTATCTGACAAAGCTTTTTGAGAGTTGATAGTTATAATCATAGCTAAAACGCATAAAATAACTCCTGCTATTGCTTGTCCTTTACTTGCTTTTTTTATTAAAGAAATTATTGCAAATATTGCTCCTATTATCCCTAATATAAATGACAAATTGTTTATAATTGGAATGATAGATGTACATATCCCTATAATTCCTAATACTAATCCTGCAGTTGCAAAACCACTTTTCTTTTTCTCTTCCATAAGAGTACCTCCTTTTATTTTATATAAAAAAGTATAACATCGAAAAGTTGAAAAAAATGTCGAACTTTGTCGTAAAATACAACTTTTTTAATTTTTCTCAGCTTTTATTATAGATCTCATTTTTCTTATTATTTCTTCAGGAGATTGTGCTTGTTGTTCTTCTTCTTTGAATAGTTCCTTGTAATTGTCCCTAATTGGCACTATTTTAGGATTTCTACTCATGCTATCTGCTCTTATTAGTTTGTTTGTTACAGATTCTTGTAAATTAATCTCGCGTTTAAGGTCATCTATTGTTTTTATAAGATGTGTTTGACAATAAGTATTTATTTCTATATATCTACTGTTCCAAAATTCAAATGGTTTCATATCAAAATAATATGATAAAGGTTCTATCGCATAAATTAGCTCTATTAAATTAGATGCTTTTTTTATTTTTATAATTATATCATTTAAGCCATGTAACCTTGAAATTGCTGTTCTGCTATTTTGCTCATTGCATTTTCTGCTGATTTTTGAACCAATTCGTTCATATTCATTTGTGATAAAGGATTTGATGTCATTTCTTTTAATTCTTTCTTGCTCATTTTCTTTTTGAAAAAACCCTCTTCATTTAAAACCTCTGCTATCTTTGAATATAAGTCATTTATTGTTATTCCTTCTACTCTACACTCATCTATAAAGTCGTATACTTCGTCAGATGATGCAAATATACTTTTTCCTTCTTCATTTTCTGCTAGTTTAAATATTATTTTTGATAATGCTTCCATATCCAAAACAGAATATGCTTTTGTGAAAGCTTCTTCAAAGTTTTTGTTTTTTAGTAGATTAGCTATGTCTACTATTTTTCTTGTTTTTAGTACTAAATTAATTGTTTTACTTTTTGTTTCTATTATCATTTCTTTCTCTCCTTTGCAAAAGAGAGAAGGCTTTAAGCCTTCTCAGTATTTTCTTTATTTTCTTCTATTGTGCTAGTTATTTTTCTTGTTCTACTCCTAGCACTTAATTTAGTAGAACTAGGCTGTGGGAAATCCTTTACTTTCTGTTATTTCTGAACTTCTATAAATTGTTAATTTAGATTTCAACATATCATCTATAGCAATTTCACTCATTCCTATGTAGCATGTACCTGTAAAGTACCATGTTAGTGGTTTTCCATCTTCTGATGCTGTTTCTTCTGGTAATTGGATTGCCCAATATCCATTTGTTTTAGCAGTTTGAACAGCTTTTAATTCATCATATTGGTCCTCTTTAAATAATATTTCTATTTCTAGATTTTCTGCTTTTTGTCTTCCTTCAGCTTGTCTTTCGTCTGGAATATCTAAAGCACTATATGTTATTCCTTCTGGCGCTTTTAAAAATTCTGGTATGCTTTGTACAAAAGCTATTTGTTTTCTTTTGCTTGAATCCTTTAAATCTGCTAAAGAATCAGCATGAAATAATTTTGTTAATGTACTTGCTTTTGGTTCTGACATTTTTTATTCCTCCTTATTATCTTATAAAATTAAAAGAGGTCGTTATAGAGTTATAACGAACCTCAAAAGTTATTGTTATACCGTATTTTTGCAATATAGGGTCATATACTGCAGGACTGGTATTTGTCCTTGTAAGATTATATTCTTGAAGTTTTGTATCAACTTCATCTGTCATTTGCATTGCTTGACGTTGTTTTTCATTCCAACAAGTTATAGAAAATTGAAATGTTGAAAGTATTGGAAATGCATTTTCTGTTTTGTTTACAGATTTTAAAGGTGTATGTAATTCCAAACAAGGAAATTTACTTGTAGTTGTTGGATTTGTTAATATTTGTTTATACTTTAATGATTCTAGTTTTTCATATACTAAATCGCTAAACTCTTTTATGCTTAAATCTTTCATTATTTACAACACTCCTTTAACATCTCATCTAATCTTTTCTTTGCTATTTCTGTATTTTCATTTCTACTTTCAAACTCTGCATCACCAATAAAATGGTTTGCTTTACTACCTATTGCAACATAAAACTGTTGCTTATTTATAGTTATAATTGGATAGCTTAAGGATCTACCAACTTTATTTACAGGTATATACCATTCAGTATAACCTGATTCGATAAAGTGTTTTGTTTTTCCTATATGTTCTTGCTCAGCATATTGTCCGAGTTCCAAAATACTCAAACCATAAATATGATTGTCCATTTTCAGTCATAAATTTAGAAGGATCTGCATAGACCCTTCCTTTTACTTCTTTTGTAGACATATCTATCATCTCTACTAATATTCCATTTTCATTATGACCTTTTTCCAACCTTATAGCATAACCTCTAATATTTTTTAATACATCTTCTGTTATTAATTTTGCAGTTTGTGGTAATTTTTGAGTTATAGCATTTATATTCTTGAAATTATGTTTCACTTTAAAATTGCAATTAAAACTTATCATTTTTGCACCTTCTCACATATATATACATAAGTACTTCCGATTTTATTTTTATCAGTTACCTTATATTGAGGTTTGAACTCCTCTGATTTTGAGATATCCTCAAATGATATTCCATCGCCTTTTTGTATATTATAATCTCTAGTCGTACGACCTTTGTATGTACTATAATCAATCTCACCAGTAGATTTTCTATCTAACTCATTTACATCATTTTGCATGTTTAACCAAGCAATTCCTTTATATTTCCATACTTGATTTGGTTCACCGTGGTCTTCCATTTCTTCATATTCTGATATATATACTTTTGTTAAATCACGTAATAACATTAAGGTAACCTCCTTAAACCAGTTTTTATAATGTTATTTCTTAATTTATCTATAACATCTTCAAACGAACTTGAAATAGAACCTTCACTGCGATTTGTTAATCCTTCTGAACCTCTTGATAAATATATTGCCTTTACAGCTTTTTTTATATGTGGAAATAATTTTATATCATCTTCTGGTCTATTAGAAATATCAGAGGCAATAGAACTTACTTCCTCGAATATTTCAATTAGAACTTCTTCATCGTCTTTATAATTAGCTCCTAAATCAGCTATTATTTTATTTATATTACTGGTTTCTGTCACTTCTATTGCCTCCTATTTCTAGGCCATTGAAGCAATTGTTGCTATTCCTGCTTTTTTAGCCTTATTTGCTGAATCAACTTCGACAATTACTATTTTTTGTCCAGTTGTTGCTGTGATTTCGTCTGTTCCATTCCAAGCTGTGTATCCAGATGTGCAAACTGCATCATATCCTGGCATTGTTGGATTAGCTGCTGCTTTATATTTATAGCTATTTCCAGAAGTTAAAGCCGGTGTAACAGTTATTTTAGTTTTTCCAGTTGACGTTCCTTCTTCTGATGTTACATTTAAAGTTTTAAGTGAAGCATCTGTTACATAGAATATAGTATCTTCCATTAATGCTTCTGTTCCTTTATACAAGAAATCTTCCAATGCTACAGCATCATCAAATGGTACTTTTTCTGCTCCATACTCTGAAACATAGAAAGGTTGAGCGATAGCCCCATCCATCATTACAACAGCTTTTACACCATCTGGTAATCTTGTTGACTCATAAACTCTAACAGAGTCATACATACCAATTGCTTGTTCTTTTGGATCTGTTCCATTTGGTAAATCATCAAGAATTTTCTTCATTCCTTTTCTGTATTCACTATCTACAACAATAACTAATAAATCTGATTCTATTCCATCAATAAAGTCATTTCTTAAAGCTCTTGCTTTTTGTAATAGAGTATCAATTGTATCTTGTATATTATCTTTTGCAGAAACTTCTGTTCCTTCTAATACTTTTGCGAAAAACTCTCTATCTAAGTATCTTATAATAGCTGATTGATGATTTACTTTTCTTTTTTCAGCCATGCCATCAATGCCGTAAAGTTTTACGTCTTTCCCTTGTAATTCTTCTACAATTTCTTTATCTGTATCAATAACAACTTTTACTGGTTTAGCTTTTACTTTATCACCTTTTCCAGCAGCTCTTGCAGTACCTTTATCTTTTAATTCTGCATTTACAAATCTTTTATATTCAACTACTCCACCTTCTGGGTTTCCAGAACCATTTTTAGCTTTTATTTGTTCTGATACTGCTCTTGAAGCAACGTTTTCTAGTACTCCGCTTAATACTTGTTTTAAATTATCCTTTGTTTTTCCATCTTGTAGCATTATATTTAATGCTTCTTGTGTAATTTCTCCCATTTTTAATTCCTCCTATTTTTTAATAACTTGATCTAGCTATTGATTTATTTTTTTCATTATCAATACCTAACTTTTGGGTTGGAGTATCTTCTTTTAGCCTTTCGTTTACTACTTTTTCAACAGCCTTATTAAAAGCATTTGAAACTTCTTCTATTTTTGAATTAATTTCTTCTGCTTTTACTGTTTCAAAATTAAAAAAAGTCAATAACGATATGTCCAACCCTTTTTCACTTGCTATTCTTGTTGCTTGTTCTTTTAATTTATAAGCATTTAATTCTGCAAGTGCTTTTTCTTTGTCTGTTCTTTCTTTTTGTGCTTGATATTCAAGCTTTTGCTCTTTGTTCATTTTAGCTAATTTTTCAGCCTCACTTTTTTCGCTGTTCATTATTTCTTCCCAATTTGTTTTGGCTGTATTTATAGCTTTTTGAACTCTTTTATCAAATTCTGCTTGATTTTTTCCATCTTTCAAGAAATCATCAAATGTTACAGGGTTATTATTTGTTCCTGCATTTTGGTTATTTGCTCCCGCTGGTTCATTATTTGCCCCAGTATTAGCATTGTTTGAATTATTATCTTGTTCTTCCATTTTCTACTCCTTTTGCCCCAGCCATTGCCTAAGCCCCAGCCATTGCGAATTTGTATTCTGTTGTTCTTTATAGCCTGCAATCAGTAAAAAGGCATAAAAAATAGACGTACGTCTACGTCTAAAAATTTATAATTATAAAATGTTAATAACTTATTTATTTTTTTTAATACTAAGATATATTGCATATCCTATTATTCCTGTTAATTCTGTTAATATTGTAGCTATTACTCCACACCAAAATGGATTTATATACATATTTTCCACCTTCTTTCCATAATAAAAGCACCTACTTGCTAGTAAGTGCTAAAATTTACCTTTTATCATTTTATTATGATATTTTTTCCATTTTTCATATTGCTTTATTATTTCTTTTGGTGTATTTTCTTTCCATTTCCAAGGTTTTTCTTCTCCTAATGTATCTATTTGCCAATCTGTCCAAGGGTGTTCCATAGGCATCATATTAAATCATTCCTTTCATAACTTCTATTATGTTTTTGCTCATTAATGAAGCATTTTGTTTATTAGCATAATAATCTGCAAATGCTTCTGCAATAATTTCTTGTCCTCTTTCTTTATATGCATATCCTGAAATATTTCTTATTAGTAAATCTTTTTCTTTTATATCATTTACACCTATTTTATTCAAGGCTTTATTTAATATTTTATTTACTGTTATATTATTTTCGCTATCAAAAACTATTGCATTATTATTGTTATGATTTAATTTTTTTATTATTTCTGTTACTGCTATATGTCCTGTTTCATGTATTGACATATCTTTATAAGTTGTGTTATTAGGATGAAAATGCTTCTTAACATCCATTTCATATAATTGTTTTGGAACTTTACCATTATAAAATTTATTTTTATTTATATACATTACATATGTTCCATCTTTTTGTAATTCTACTGCTAGTCCACCATTTGGATGGTCTATTTCTTTTATTTCTTTAATCTTTCCTCTTATATTTGGAAAATCATTATATACTCTACTCATATTGTTTAATAATTCTTTTAAAACTTCTTTATCTATATGCCTTGTATTCATTTTTCTAATATTGTATTTTTCTTTTATATCTTTTTCAAATTTTGTATCAAATATATTAAATTGTTTTTCTGTTTCTAACTCAATATGATCATTATTAGAATTATACACAATTGTACTTCTACAATAGTGAAAGTGATGTTGTATTGGTGGGAGATTTAAGCCTAGTACTAATCCATTGCATCTAATTCTTTGTACTGTTAATTCTTTTTGTGTCTCACCATAATATCTGTCAAATGCATTTTCTTTGTTAATATAAAACTCTTGATTATTTAAACTATCACACATCAAAGTAGTTTTATCATCTTCTACTGCAATAAATCTAACTTTTGAATTATCTTCTGTTGTTTCTTTTATTCCTTCCACTTTTGCTAAATTATTTAGTCCAATCATTTGCATATCTACCGCACCTGATATCTTGTCATTATTTATATTAAGTTTTTGATTTTTTTGTCTATTTATTATTGTTTGAAACTCACTAGAATCGATTTCTAGTTTTTTTTGTTGTTGCATATTTAGAATTGCTTGTTTGTATATTTGTTGTGCATTATACTGCATTGTTGCTTCAATATATTGTTTCCAATTAAAGCCACTGTAATTTGGTTGGTCTAATAATGCAAGAAATAAAGCCATCGCTAATATTGATGGCTTTTTCTTTTTATTTACTTCTTTTTGTCCTTGTTCATAGTAATAATTGGCATCTTCATACATTATCTGTTTTTCTTGTTCTTCAAGTTTGTTTTGCTCTTCTATATATGTACTATAAATAAGCAATTCTAATATTTCACTATTCTTTACTCTTGTTCTTTTATAAATATTGTTTGCTAATACACTAAAATAGTTGTTATTCTTTAATAATCCTTGTTCTTTCCATTGTTCTATATATGTGTTTATTCTTTTTTTAGTCTTATTATCTGCAACATTATAGATGTTTTCGGTTGTAAAATTAAATGTATCAAAGATTTCCTGAAGTCTGTTCTGTGTTTGTTTTGATATTTTATTATATAGTTGTTTTAATTCTTGCATTTTTGTATCGTGATAATTCCATATGTTCATATTAAACCCTTTCATAAGTATTCTTAAATATTTCTGGTTTACATGGATATATCTCACCTTGTATTCCTTTTATTATATAATCTCCGTAATTCGCATGCATAACTCCTTCTAATGTTTGTATATCGGCATTAGTATCATCATAATGTTGAAAACCTGTTGATTTTCCATGTAATATAATTTTATTACTTGATACTTTATCCATAAACCAGTCTGGAATAAAATCTATTCCTAATCTAAATGCTTCTATTTCTATTGGAATTTTTCTATATTTCATTTATATTCCTCTATTCTTTATTGATTTGCTTATTAACTAATTTTGTTTGCTCTTTCTTGTTATCCGCTGTTAATTTTTGTGCTTTTTGTGTATCTGTTAAATCTGTCACTTTATCATCTTTTTTATCTTCTTTATTGTCTTGGTCTACTCCAGCTTGTCCCATCATTTGCATTTGTTGTAAATTCTTTTGAATATTTTCTTCGTTTTGTGCGTATACTTCTGTAATTTCTGATTCTGCATCAAGATCAAATGGTAAATGATTTATAACGCTTTTATCACTGATTAGTCCTCTTAATTTTAGCCATATATCTGTGACGCTTTGTGTATCTGTAGGTAAATTACGAGTTAAAATAACCTCAATATCTCTAAAATCATAATTCTTATTCTTTTTTAAGTTTATTCTCATTGTTATCATTTCCCACATTCTTAAATATTCTTTTTTAAATAAATGGTGTGCTTGTTGCAATACTTGTTCTAATGGGAAAAACTTCTTTTCCAAAGCTGCAGCATTATCCGCATTAGTAAAACCTTGGTCAGTTACATTTGGTACTCCAGAAATCATAAGTGCCGTGTCTAAGCATGTTTTTTTATGATTTTCTGATGCTGTATCGTTTATATTTTTTATTATCCAATCAATATCTCCATCTTTGTCTGGAGTATAAAATACCTTTGCATTTAAAACTGCTTCATCCTCTTGTACTCTTGCAGGATTTTTAGTCATTACTATATTTCCATTCTTGTCTTTTTGTTCTTTTCCTTCATCATCAAGCAATGGTATTAGAGGATCATTCGTTGGTGAAAATCCCGTTACTTTCAATTTTGCATTGTCATTATAATCAAATATATTAGCATTGTTTTCAATTACTTTTTCATTTTTGTTTATAAGTGTCATAACATTCTCGAAAAAGGCCATTCCATAAGGATTTTCTACAGCAAAACATGGTAAGTCTGTCCATCTTACAGTTTTATTACTACCACTTACTTCCTCAAACTTATATTCAGCATTTTCCGTGATTGTTTTCTTTTCTTCTCCATCTACAAATTCTTTTTTATAGTCTTTTGTTATTATTTCCAAGTGTGTTTCTATTCCACCTGTTGCTGTATTCTCGTACCAGCATCTCAATAATCCAACTTTTGCGCTAGGTACTTCATAATTCCATATAGCCACAGTATTAAGACTTGAAGTATTTGCATAAACAACCTCATTATCATGATTTTCATACAAAAGACCATAACATGCACCTGTAGTAATATAATCTAATACACAATCATAAAAAAAACTACCATTGTCATTATATTTAGTAATATAATCAATGATAGCTTGATAATCTTCTGGTTTATTTTTATCTCCATATATTTTATTAAATATGTTTTTTAAAATGTTTTTTTGTGTTTTATTTATATTTTTAACTTTAAACTGTGGCTCTTTTCCTCCAAAATAACCAGCTGCAATAATACTTATATAATATTCAAGTGCAACAACAACGTCTTTTTTATCATACTTTCTTGTAAATCTATCTTGTAAGTATTTTCTATGCATAAATATTGGCAATGCTTTCCCCCATAATATACTTATATTTTGGTTTATATTTTTTTCACTTAAAAACTCATCTTTATATTGTATTTTTTCTACAAAACTCATTTTCTTTCTCCTTTACATTATATTGTTATAACCAAATTGTATTGTGTTTGGTCTTGGGTGTTCATAAACTCCCGTTAAGCAATCTTCAGCATCATCATGTTCGTTTTTCCCAGTTCTCACATAATGTTTTAAATGTTTAGCAAATTCTGGCCATCTATCTTCCCAGTTTATTGGGAAATAAATATTATTCATTACTCCTGTTGAGTTGCTTAATATTCTTGCAACTTTGTTTTCTCCTTGATGAAACCAATTTACTTTTGTGTGAGTATTTTTTAACTCCTTTAGTTCTTTTTGTACGTTCCTTGCAAATCCTCGTCCACCATTATTACTTTCTATATTTGCATTTCCAACATTATCCTTTGTCAGCATTTTTGCTACTGCTGGTTCTGTTATTTCCATTGACTCTTGTGTATAAATAACCTCCAAAATGTAATATTCATTGTTATACATCTGATAATCTATTGAACATAAATAATCCGTTCCTTCATCTGCAGTATCTGTATAATTCATGACATAATGTGCTGGTGGTAATTTTTCATAAGTTTTAAATGTTGTATATAATCTATTCTTTACATCTATTGGTTCTTGTTGATAGTTAGCATATATAATGTCTTTGTTCATATTTTTAGTTTTTAATTTATAGTCTTCTTTGTTTAATATTACCTCACACAACATTGATCCATCTTCTTGAACTGCTTTATAGTTTATATGTCTCACATTGTCATAGTTTTCTAATATATAACCTGCCAAGTCATTACTAGACCATCTTGTCATAATAATTATTAGTTTAAATCCTGTTTCTGTTCTTGATAGCATTGTGTTGTTAAACCAGTCTATTTGTTTTTGTAAAACATTTTCGTTGTATGCCTCTTCAACATTCTTTATTAAGTCATCTATTATCATTAAAGTACATCCAAAACCAGTTGCAGTTCCTTTTGGTGATGTTGCTAAATAATTTGCTTGTCCACTTCCATCTAATGCCCATTTATTTGCACTAGATTCGCCAAATTTTATTTTTGTATTAGGAAATACATCGTTATATACTATTATTCCTTCCGTCTTTTCCGATGCTATTGTATCTCTTACTGATTTTGCAAATGTTGTTGATAATATTTCATTATATGAACCTGTCATTACTTTTTCTTTATTATTGTTTCCAAATACCCATTCAACCAATTTACCTGCTGTTCTTGATTTTCCATGTCTTGGTGGCATATTTATTACACAAATCCTATCATCACTTTCGTAAAAGTCTTGTAATTTATGGCACATATCTTTTAGAAACTGTCTATCATCTTTATAAAAATCTGGTGCAGTTAATTTACAATACTCAAAAAAATCACGTCTGGCTAATTCCAAACGTGCTTGTTTTTTTAATTCTTCTTTTATATTACTATTCATTTAATATCTTTCTCAACTCTTCAGTAGACATTCCTGAAAATGGGTTATTAACTTCTCCAGATATATTAACTTTATCTTGTGGTTTTTCTCCTATTGTATCTCTAATGGTTTCAAATGCTTTTACATTTCCACTTAAAGCTTCTTGAATAAGCGAAAAACTTATTTTTTCTTGTATTGTTTTATCTTCTACTTTAGTTTCTAGCAATGATAATAATTCTTGTCTTAATGTTTTTCTTTGCGCTCTTACTTCTCCTGATTTTATTCCACCCTTTTTGCCTCTTTCTCTTGCTTCCTTCTTGCTTCGTACAGGTTTTAAGTTTTGCTCATTTGCCATTTAATCACCTTCTTTATGTTTTTCTCCATAATAAAAGAGCCTACTATTGTAAGCTCATTGTTTTATTTATTGCTATAATATTGTTTTATTTTCTCTATAGCATTTATAAGTTGCTCTTTTGTTCTAAAATTTTGTATAGTATTACTTCCAACACCTAAAATATCAATTTGTTGCAATTTTTCTATTTCTTTTAATATTTCAGGAATATTCATAGCTATACGTTCATTTTTTAGTTTGCTCAAAATTTCATTAGCCTTATTTATTTCTTCTTTTGTTTCACAACTATTTATTATTGTTGTATTTATGACATTCCAATAATCTTTTAACTCTTCTTCCATTTTTTCCTCCTTTTAAAAAATATTTTATAATATATCTTTTAAAAAAGTTTGTCGAAATTTGGCGAATTTATTTATTTTTGTTTAAATTTAACCTTAATATCACTTTTATTTTAATATATTTTTCATAATTGGTTTATGCCTTTTCGCTGTAATGCCTGCCCAACAATTCACTTTGCATGTTTTACATTTGTTTTGCATACATCTTTCATAATTATCACATTTTACTGTGTTGTCTGTTCTTCTTGTTATCTTACATAAATCTTCATTATTGTTTTTATTATTACATTCTTGACATATTACTTTTGAGTATATTTCAAATGTATTTATATTCTTTTTCTTTAGTATTTCTTTTATAGTGTTCATACTTTTTCCTCCATTTTTATAAGCTCTATGTAAGATATAAAGTAGCCCAATTCTACTTATGATGCTATGTTTTTTGTCCTTTTAGGTTGCAGGTCGCATTTAAAACCATAACTTAATATGTTAAAACCGATAATTAGTTTTTTCTATATCCTACATACAACTTATAAATATTAATTAGAACTCGCTAGGAAAGTTCTGTTTTATCTTAAAAGGAGTGATCATACCTAAACAAAAATATCATTTATATTAATTTACCTAGCATAATTAATAGCAATAAAAAAAGAACCTATCTTGCTTGATAAGTTCCTTGCAAAAGTTTATATCTTTTTTGTTGATTATTTGTCTGAGTCGTTGTATAATGTTTTTGTTCTTCCATATTTTTACCTCCTTGAGAAAGGTGGTGAAAAAATGAACAATATTCTAAAGTTTCTTGTACTAGTCATTATTGCATACATCATTAAGATGTTTGATTAGTACATAACATTCTTCGGCGCCCTGCTTTGCAGGGTTGCTTTTTTTGTAAAAAAATACTAGAGATTGCATTCCCTAGTACTTTTTGTTCTTCTTTAATATTCTAAAGTTTCTTACAGATTGAAAGGAGTGATAACAAATGATAAATATCTCTTTTCTAAATCTGTATTAGTATTATACTAGAGTTTTCGTGTATTGTCAACCTTTTACATCGCACTATTATTACATTTTTATTACATTTCTATTACAATTATACCATTTTTATGTTAATTTTTCAAATTTAAAAGAGCAAATACAAAAGGGGGCTTGTGCTTGCTCTTTTCTCTGCCTACTTTTTCTATTATAATTATAGTACTTCCAAAACGAAATTGAAAGGAAGTTTTAACGAAATTTTAGCGAAGTTTTTAGACTTTACTGTCTAGTCCAATGTTTATTATCTTTAACATACTTTTTATAGCATTATCTCTATAAGTTTGTAGTTGCTTAATGCTTTTGTATTTTTCAAATTCATTAAAATATGCTTTTTCAACATAATCCCATTTTGCTTTATTCATATAATACGTTTCTATAACAAATCTTTCTTCTTGAGTTAATGGATTCATCATATTTTTAACTCTTACTACTATTTTATTTAATTGCATTTTCTTTTTATTTAATTCTTCTAATTTGCTCGTTAAATATTCTCTGTCTTCTTTATTTATATAATTTAATTCTTTTTTATAGTTTATGGCTGTATTTAATACTTTGTCAGATATTTTATTTGTATTACTATGTATGCTATCATAACTTTGTCCTGCTATTTGCATATTTTCTATAACTTCTTTCTCTGTGTCTTCATATACTGTTCCTGCATATTCTAATCTTTGCTGATATTCTTCTGTTTTTAAATCTATTTCTGTCAATTTAGATTCATTCTCTTTATGCTCTCTTAGCATTTTCTCAACATCTTCTTTTATGTAATTATTCATTTGTACCTCCTTTTTTTAATTCACTATTTAATTTATCTAAAATATTGTATGCTTTATTTATTTGCATTTGATTATATTCTCTTTTGTGATAGTCTGTTGTATTTATTGTTTCTAATGTTTTCATTGCTTTTTTAATTTGTTTTTTTATATTTTCTATTGTCATTTGTGTCACTTCCTTTTTAAATACTCATATATTACTCTTTCTACATAAGCTAATGCTTCATAATTGCTTATGTATCTTCCGCTGTGTCTGTTTCTTACTTCTGCTCTTATTATTCTTATTTCTTGATTGTATTGTCTTTTATACATTGCTGCTAACTGATTTTTACTTAAACCTTGTTTCCACTTATCTAATATTTCTTTATTTTGCATACTACACCTCTTGTATAGTTTTTGCATTTTTATGTAAAATATGTTATAATTTTTTTATAAACATCTTAGGAGGTATACTGTATGAAAAATTATTTTGGTGTTGAAATCGATACCAAAAACATGACTTTAGAAGAACTTGAAGAAGCTCAAAAGAAAATTAGAGAATTGTATTCAGACATTTCTCTTCAAATTGAATTAAGAAAAATGGCTGAACGTAAACATAGCTCTTCTAATTAAGTCTTCTCCCCGCTGAACTTTAGTGGGGATTTTCTTTTGATTTATTTTTAAAATATCGTTTAATTCTCTTTCCGCATTCTGGGCAGTATTTTAGATTATATGCTTTTGATGTTATAATAGAAATTTCTTTTCCTTTAGCAGCTCTTTGCTCTTTTTTCCAAGTATACACACTAATTTTCGCAAAAAATTTTTCTTTGAATCTTGATGTATCAAGTTGATGTTTCTTCCAGAACTCAATTTCTTCACAACACTTACACATTTTGTTTTCTCCCTTCTAGTAGTTCTTCTAGTTCTAATATTCTTTCATTAATTGCTTTTATTCTGTCTACATCTGAAAATCTATTACAACTTAATAACATTTTCTTGTATTCTTCTATCTTGTCTTTTACTTTTTGAATTGGAATAACTTGACTTTTTATTTTAACTTCTTGTGCTTTCAGATTTTCAATTTTCCCAGTATATAACATATAATACTTCAAATTTAATTCTTCATTCTCTTTTAATACTCTTTTATAATCTGATAAAATATGTTCTATTGCGTATTGATATTTGTTTCTTTCCTCATCATTAACTAAGTTTGTACTGTACACATCGTCAAGTAAATAATCTAACGTTTCTAATATTTTTATATCTTCTTCTATACTATTTCTCATATTAGCACCACCTAACCTTATTATTCATTATAAAATAATGTGATTTACATGGAATATTAAAATTTCCTATGCTTGGGTTTAAACTTAATTCGCCATCTCTAAAATTTAAAGTCCATCCATTCATTCCTAATGGTGTTACTGTTTTTTCTCCACAACCACAAGCACATAAATGAACTGCTACTTGACATTCTAAACAGACATAAAGTATCCCTTGTTTTAATTTATGTGGTATTCTTTCAACTGATTTTATTTCAAATTCTTTTATACTATTTTCTTTCACTTAAAACACCTCGATTTCTTCTGGTTTTTCTATACTAACTGTTTCACAAACTTTTAAATTAAAAAATTTAAATTCTTCTGTTTTATAATCTATTTTTAAGTCTACTTCACACATTGTTTGTTTTAAACAGTCAAATATCCATAAAGGTAATTTGATGTATTTAGGGTAATTATGATACTTTGAAATATAATCATGTATTCTATTATTAACAATACATTGTAGTTCCAAATATTCAATACTATCTTTAGTTGTTCTTTTATTTATTTTTTTCTCCACTAAAAACACCTCCTAAAACATTCCCATTGCTCTAAATACATTGATAGCCTCTTGCCTGTTTTTTTGTTCTTCTTGTTGTTTTAATAACGCTTCTTTATATTCTTTTCTACTGTTTAATAAATCTATTAAACAATCTAATGTCTTTATTTTCATTCTATCTTCTGTATCGTTATAATTTCCACCTAACGCCATTATTACAACAGAAGCACTATTCCCATAATTTATTTTATCTTGCAAACAATCTTTAGTTTCTTTTAGTAATTCATAATCTTCATCAGTTAAACTTTCCATGAAGCCATCAACTAATTGCAATAGCGGTGTTAATCTATCTGCTAATATTTGTATTTTTATTTTTTTATCTTCTATCTCATCTGCTGTTTTTTCTTTCATTATGTATTACTCCTCTCCTTTAATTCCTTCCAATTTATTTTTTCTCCACAATATGGACAATAATTGAATCTATTAAAATTAGTATTTTTTCTTTTATCAAAGTAATCTTTTAATTTTAATTTTTTTATAAGCCCATTTACAAAATATTCTCCATATGTGCTTAATCCATATTCAAATGTTTCATTATTACTTTTTATCTTTTCTTTTAAATCATCGTATGTTACTAATTCAGCTTTTTCATAATCTAACCATTCTCCTATATAACAATTATGTTCCATATCTTATTTACTCCTTTACTACTAAATTTGCTTTGATTAAGTCGTATAATTTTTCTAAGCACATATTATCGTTTTCTCTTTCTTGTCTATACACAATCTTCCTATTCCATGCATTTATATAAATATAAGTTGCACCATCAATATTTCTTTCAGTAAATTTATATTGCCCCGAATTATCAAAATATTTAAATTTCCATATTGTTTCAAGTTCCTTTAAATCTACATCATCTCTTATTTTAGGCATTATCCCACCACCTTTTCGTGTAGGCTTTTTCTAACTTTTCTGTATAATATACACTCATTAATATTATTGCTATTGCTAAAGCTATTATTGTTGCTATTAATATATAAAATATTGTTTCTGACATATCTATTCTCCTCCTACTTTTAAATTTTCTTTTATGAATTTCTTTAGCATTGATAAACAGTACGTTGGACCAACACTTCTTTTAGAATAAAGAATTATTATTTTTTCTCGCTTAGCAATCCCTATTTTCCCAACATTATAATCATCATCTACTTCTTTAAAATATTTTTTTAATTCTTCATATAATTTATTTAAATATCTATCATAATTAGGTAATCTATATAACTTATTTTCTATTTCATGAAAATTATATGTTCTATTAGTTAAGAATTTTTTATAATATCTATCTATTCCATATTCATCTACTATTGCTTCTATTGAAGCATAAACATCTTTATCTCTTTTTAACTTTATTTCACTGAATAAATTAATTTGTTGTTCCATATGTTTACCTTTTTTTACCCCTTTTACTTAATAATTCTTAATTCCAAATTTGGATAAACTTTCTCAAATATTTTATGTTTTAATTTGAATACATCTGTCTGCATTCCTTTTACATCTTCAACTATTGTTTTACCTTTTTCTATGTATTTGAAATCCGCAACATATTCTATCTTTCTAAATGTTCTACCATTCTTTTTAAAACTATCTTGTAGTAGAAATCGTGGCTGTAATTCCAAATTACTTATCTCTCCTGATTTCATTAATAGTTTTAATTCTTTATATCTTCTGCTTTCTTGAATACTATCAAAGATATAATCATCTACTATTACTTTCTTGTTTCTGTATTTGTTCATCTTTTGCCTCCTAAATTTTATTTATATCTGTATAAAAACTTATTTGTCCATTTGCCAATATTCCATTAATCCTATCTAAACTAATTTTGTAATATTCAGGATCTATTTCTATGCCTATAAATTGCCTGTTTAGTTCTTTTGCTGCTACACATGTTGTTCCACTTCCGACTAAAACAATCTAGTACTATATCACCTTTATTGCTTGAATTTATAATTAAATTTTTTATTATATTTATCGGTTTTATTGTAGGATGTTTAAATTTATCTTTATCGCTTTTATTAATATTCGTGACATAATATTTTCTTTTTGTTTCATAATCTCCATTTAGTTGTACTCCACTTTCTCTTGCAAAAATACAATATTCTGTATCATTTGCATATGTATTATTCATTGTAGGCAATGGATTGGTTTTATGCCACGTTAATATTTCTATATTACATTTTTTTTCTAAATAATGTTTTAATAATGGTTCCACTTGATGTTTACTGCACCATATATAAATGTTTATTTTTTTCATTGTTCTATCTAGTTCATTTAATAATTCTAAATCAAATCCACTACTTATATGTTTTATTTCTTCCCTTGATTTTTTCTTATTTTTCCAAACTCTTTTTTGTCCTTCATTTTTATACTCTTTAGTCTTTTGCAATAAATTTGTGTTTGTTGCTACTTTGTAATATTCATTATGATATTTTCTTTTTTTAGTTTCAAAACATCCTGCTCCTCCTCCGGTCGTATATTCATATGGTGGATCTGTGACAATTAAATCTATTGAATTATCTGGAATATCTTTTATAATTTCGTAACTATTGCCTAATATGACTGTATTCAGCATATCTTCAAATTTCATATCTCTATCTGCTCTCCTATTCTTAAAATTTTCTTTATTTCTTTTATATGGTCTTCTGCATAATCACAGTCATTTGTACCTCTAAAATTTAGTTCTTCTAATCTTATACATCCGACCACATTTTACACATTTACCGTTCTAACGGTGGATAATTGTATTTCATAGGCTAGTCCAATCCTGGAATATGGTTCATATTTTGTTCAATCATCTTCTCATTTTCTGTTGTTTCTCTATATACTGCAACTTCTTTGTTTGTAATACTACATTTCTTTGTTTTGTCAGTTGTTACAAATCCTAAACTCTCAAGCTCCGTTATTCTTGGTCTAGCATTATTAACATCTGCTGTATTTGTATAATGCCTTTTATATAATTCTTGTGCTATTTCTCTTGTTGTCATTTCTTTATTTTTTAATATTTCTAATATTTGTTTATGTCTTTCGCTTAAATGCTCTTTCATATCTTCATAACTTTTATGTCTTGTTTTGAATGTTATTGTATTCATTTGTTAATCACTCCTTTTTTCTGGATTCATTAAATCGTAAAACAACTTGTCTTGTTCTTCTATTGTTAGTAGTTCATAATCAGAGCATTTTTTTAATTCTCCTATTATTTGAATTGTTCTTTTTGGTTGTTCTTCGATTTGCTTTTTATATTTATTAAATAAAAATAAATATATATTCTTTACATTCTTGTTTGTGTTACTTTGTTGTTCTTTTGTTGTTATTTTGTTGTTATTTTTTAATTCTTCTATTTGGTAATCTTCCCATTTTTCAATACTTACAATTGAAAATTTGTTGTTACTTTTTATGCTAATCATCTGTAATTTTTCTAATAGTTTTATGTATTTGTAAATTGTACTTTCTGTCATTTTTAATTCTCCTGATGCTTGCTTTCTTCCAAATACAAATTCTCCTTTTTTCAAACTTACTATTCTTTGTCCTACTAATTGTTCTCTTTCTTTATGTGTTGCTTTTAGTAGACACCATATCCAAATTTTCAATGCTTTTTCATTCTCAAATATGGGAGAATTTAATAATTTTCTAAATAATTTTATATAACTTGTATTTTCCATATCTCCCACCTTTTCGTAAAATAAAGGGTAATGATATTTTGTCATTACCCTAGTTGTTTGCTTTTCCATATTCTCTAATAAATTCTTCTTTCGTTTTGTTGTAATATTTGCACCAAGCTTTTTGTGCTAATTTCTTTAATTGTCTGTTAAGCTTGTCTCCATTTTTGCCATGTACTCCATTTGTACCACGATGGCTTTCTTTGGTTAAAAATACTATCAAGCCATCATTTATGCTCTTATGTCTATAAGCCTTTGAAAAATAAACCTCGTGCCTTTCGCAATATATATCTGTTCTTTTTGTGCTGTATAATGTACTTTTTGGCATGATGCAAAATTCCTCTTCGTTTTTATTTTTATCTTTCTTCTGACTTTTCTCTGTGATTTTTGGGTAAGGATTAAAACTATTACTTAAATCTGTTACTATCATTTCTTATCCCAACTTTCTAACAAACTATCTATTTCCTTTTGTGATTTTGTTTCTATTCCATAAACTTTGCAGTCTTGTACCACTCCATCTATAAGTCTTGCCATTTGTTTTGAATTAAAAGAACTAGAACCATAATAAGCATTTATTATTTTAAATTCTGTATCTCCTATATACTCTGTGTCTGCTATTTCACTAAACCAAGCTATTCCTTGTGCTGTCCACATTTTTTCAAAGGTGTTTACATTGTCTTTTTCTATCTTGAATCTTCTGAATATTCCTAGTTTTTTTACTCTTCTTTTGTATTCTTCAATTGTATCTATATCTGCTAATTCACATATTTCTTGCAAAAGTTTCCAAAAATAATTATTAGCATTAGTTGTTCTCTTTTTTATGTATTTCTTTGCTTCAATTTTTAGTTTTAAATCTTTTAATTGTTCTATGTCTGATAACTTGTCCTTATCGTTTATTAAAAAGCTTATTTTGGGCTTTCCGGTCTTATAATCTATGTTTATTTCTTCTAATGTTCCTGTAGTTTGCATTTAACCACCTACTTACTCAACTATTTCAAACGGGTCTTTATAATCTTCTTTATTTCCATCTTCACTTGGCATTTGTGAACTTTGATTATTTGCATCTTCTAATATCATTTGTAATGCTTTCTTTATTACTGGATCTGTTTTTTCATTCCCGTATAGCCAATCGCAATAATTGCTGTCTTTGTGTACTAAATCTATTAATGATGTTCCTTTATATTTTCCAAAACTTAATTTTAAATTTTTAGCTTGTTCTATAGTTAATGTTGCGTCTTGTTCTTGTTGCATAAAATCTCCCATATCTTCAATATCTTGTGTAAATACTTCGCTTAAACTAGCTACTTGTAAAACTGCATCTATAAAAGCTCTTTTCTTTGCCATTTTTAATATCGTATTTACTAAGCTACATATATCAGGATTATTAATTTTGTATCTAACTCTTCCGCATTTGTCCGTATATTCTTCACTTTGCCCTATATATGTTTCAGGTATTGTGTCTACATTTACAAATCTATATTTCTTCTCTTTACTGTTACAACTTCCTACTCCTTGTGCTACTGGTTGTCTATTTCTGAATAAGGTACATCTAATGTTATAACTAAAAAATTCTTTGTCATAATCTTCTGTTGTTTGTAAAAACTCATACTCAGGATTTAAACCAAACAACATACAAATTTTTTCTCCGCCTGGTTTTAATAAAGTTGGTTTGCTTGTCCCTGGCACTTCTCCAAAGTCATGACCTTTTTTTAATGTTTTTTGCACTACATTTTGCATTTGTTGTATTTTTGCCATTGTATTTGCTATATTATCTATTTCTACTGTTTCTATAATGCTTAAAGCATTTATTTCATTATTCATATTGGTATCCTCCATCTAATAAATATTGTTTTAATTGTTTTAATTTAACTGCCGTTCCTGTTACTTTGAATGTAATTGTATATATTTTCTCTCCTGTATTCGCTATTTGTTGTACTGTATTTGGTTTTTCCTCTGGGATATCAGGATTTATCAATTCGTTCATGCTTTTATTTATTGTTTGTTTCTCCTCTTCTACTGCTTTCAATCTGTTAATTACTGTTGTAATTGCATTGCTTACATTTAATGTTTGTTTATATTCAACTAATATTTCTGCCTTATGTTCTTGTGTTTCAATCAGTTTTAAATCATCTACTGCTTTATCTATAAAAGATTTTGCCTGCTCTTTTAAACTTTTCATACTCGCTGATAACGTTACATTTATTTTCGCTTGTTCATATGTAATAAAATCAATATTATTAGCTGTTTTATATTCTTCAAAATAATCTTTTACTTCCTGTTCTTTTTTTGTTTTTAATTCACTTTCAACACTATCTACTTTTTGTTTTAAATCAATGTCAGCACTTTTATATTTGTCAGATATATATTGTTTATATACTTCTTCAAATTGCATATATGGTGCTAACACTTGCTCTTTTACTGCTTTTCTTTGTTTTTCTACTTCCTTAAACTCTTTATTTAAATCTGCTCTAACTTCTTTAATTGTTTTTACATTTTCCTCTGTGCATATTAAAGATTTAGCATTTTCCACTTTTTGCTCAACTTCTATTGATAATTCTTTTAAATGTTCCTCTATTTGAGGTAATTGTTTTATAATTATTAAATCTTGCATTACCCTTCCTCCCTTAAATCATCGTAATAGCATTCTTCTGCTATTAATTCGAATATATTTCCTTCTTCATCGTTTTCCATAAATAAATCATCTTCTATAATCATGTCTTCTCCCTCTTGATTTCTACAAAGTTATTTGCTATAATTAAGTAGAAATCGTATGTTTATATATGTATTTTTTGTTGAACTAGTTTATTGATTGGTAGTCGCTAACTAGTTCTTTTATTTTGTTTAAAAATACTTTTTCATTGTTGTATTTGTTTAAACTAACTAAATTACTAATTCTTTTTATTAAATCTGCTTGTTCTTCATTCTCAAATCTTAGTTCTTTGTTTTCTTCGTGTACTGCTATGTTTTCTTTTGTTAGTTCATTATTTTTATTTTGTAAGTCTGCTATTAACATACTTTTGTTCTTTATTCTACTTTCTGCTTCTTTTAACGAAGTTCTACTTGAATTTACTAAGCCTTGTAATTCTTTTGTTTTTCTGAACATCTCTTTCATCTCCTTTCTATTTACATTTTTTGTTAAATTTTGTATAATATCCTCGAAAGTGAGGTTATTATGGATAAATTAGTTGGTAACCAACGTAAAATCTTTATTTATATTTATAAAAATAGAAACAAAGGATTAACTCGTTTTGATATTCCTAGAAAAATTAAGTCTATTCCTAATCATGAAGTTAGTATGCATTTAAGAGAATTATTAAAAAATGGTTACATTTCTTATATAGGTCTTAACGATACTATTGATTTAACTTCAAAAGGGCTTTCATATTTAAATTTTAGAAAATCATTTTGGATAGAAACTTTTATAAAATCCATTTTCTTTCCTATAATTGTTGCTTTTCTAACTACGTTAATAACATTATGGTTAAAAGGCTAGTAATTATTGATAATGGCACTTGTATGAAAAACATTGTTTTCCAAGGGTGCTCTTCTATCCACCAACAAAATCTGTCTATTAAATCACCAATCATTTATTCCCTCCTAGTAAATCGTATTTTGCATAAATCCCCATACTGTAAAACCTATTGCTGCTAAATATAAACTGCTATATACTACTGCTTGTCCTATAAATTGATATATTTTGTTTTTGTTTAGTTTTTTCATTTGTTTTTCACCTTCTTTCTTAAATAGTTTCTAGCCATTTTTCGAATTTGCTTTTTATTATTAAATAGTTCCATTGACCAGTTCTTCCTTGAAATGCTATTCCAAATGGAAATTTATCTTGTCTTAATGCTGCCCTAACTCCTTCAACACTCATTTTCAGTATTGGTGCTATATCCGTGGGGGTTAATCTTTCAACTTCTTCGTTTTTGTCTTCCATATTCTCACCCTCTTTCTTTTAGTATCGGTTCGTGGTTATTTTTGTTTACTTTTGTCAACTCCTTTGATAAAAAAAATATCATCAAATTTACAGTTTAATGCCTTACAAATATTTACAGCATTTTCAGGACTAGGATTTCTTTCGCCTTTAGCAAGTAAGCTAATTTGAGTTTGTGAACATCCAGCTTCTCTCGCTAATTGTCTATATGAAAATCCTCTCTCAACTATCTTGGCAATAAATTCTTCTACATCTTTTATCATTACTGTTCTATTTGCCATATTTACCTCTCCTTTCTTGTTGACTTTTGTAAATAATATCATCTCTATTTACTTTTGTCAACATTTTTTATAAAAAAAATTAAAAAATATTTACAAATGTAAATTTTTATAGTATAATTTGCTAAAAGGAGGTTTATCTATGGAACTTTCAAACGTAGAACTTGGACTATACTTAAAAACAATCCGCGAACAATTAGGTTATAGTATATATGATGTTAATAAACTATGTCATATATCCCCTAGTTACTTATCATTAATGGAAAATGGAAAAAGAAGCCCTAGTGCTATAATATTAAAGAAACTTGCGCCAATTTATAATTTGGACTATATAGAACTGTACGAAAAAGCAGGCTATATAGATTTAGCAGAAAGTGAAAAAATATCTAAAAGAACAAATAACATTATTAACACTGATGGATTAGATGCTGATGATATTAAAGAATTAAATAAATTTGTTGAATTTTTAAAAAACAAGAAGAAACAGGACGAGAATAAATAAAAAATAAGGAAATAGATGTAATCAATTTTACCACGAACCGATACATTTATTTCCTCTCAAACACTATTGAAAGTGATTGTGTACTAATTATATAGTATTTTATCTTCATTTTCAATAGTTTATTAAAAAATAAATTATAAAAATGGAGGTATTTTTATTATGAAAATTGTTAAGAAAAGAGCAAATGGTAAAGGCTCTGCTATTTACTTAGGAAAAAATAGGAATAAACCTTGGGGTGCAAGAATTACTATCGGAAAAGATATTAATGGTATCGCTATTAGATATTTTATTGATACTTTTGAAACTGAACTTGAAGCTTTAGTATGTTTAGAAAACTATCACAAAGAGCCTCATCCTATTTATATTAAAGAAACTATATACAATAGAATAGTTACATTTCCAAAAAATCCATATCCTTTAGTTGCAGTAAAAAATCCTCAAAAAGAAACTATTGAAAAAATAACAAAAGACAATTATACTTTTAAGCAACTATTTGAGGAATTTAAAAAAGTAAAACTTCCTTCTACAGAAGAAGCAAAGTTAGAAAAAGAAAAACACATAAAGCCAAAAGGAAAATTTGCTTATCATTATTCTAGAGGAATGATAACAGCATTCAACAATTCTAAGAAATTATATGATAGAGTTTATAAAGATTTAAGAACATCTGATTTTCAACAGTTTTTAAATAATTGTAATAAAAACTACGAGACAATAAGAATTATGAAAAACTTATATATAAAACTAGATGAATATGCTTTTCAAGAAGACATTATAGAAAAAAGCTATGCTCAATATATAACAATTGACAACACATATAGACTCTCTAAAAACATCAAGAAAAGAACACCATATTCTTATGAACAAATAAAATATTTATGGGATATTAAATCTGAAAATTATAAGGAAGAATTTATTAGAGATATGTTGTTATTGACAATATATACTGGTTGTCGTGCTGAAGAATTACTATTTATATATACAAAAAGAATATTTCTAGATAAAAATTATTTTATAGCAGGTGTAAAAACTAAAGCTGGTATAAACAGAGAAATACCTATTCATCCAGATATTAAATCCATATTTAAAAAATATTATAACCCCGAAAATGAATTTTTATTTATGATGCCTAATGGCAACAGAGCAAATTATGACTATTATTTATATCATTATAAAGAAAATTTTATTGACAAGCATAGTTTTCTAGAACATCACACAGCCCATGATGGTAGACACACTTTAAGAACAGAACTAGAGAAACAAAATGTAAAACAAATTATTATAAATTCTATAATAGGACATAGCAATGAAAATGTAGGTCAAGATATTTATACCCATATATCTATTGAAGAAAAATTTGAAGCTATAAAATTAATTACTTACCAAAAAACAAATAACTTATATGTTTTAAATAATAAAATCTCTTAAATTTTGTTAAATAGGTAACAAATGGGTAACAAATCAAAACACCAAGGCCGTAAAAGTCTTGGTGTTTCTATGTTTTCCTATACTTCCATAATAATTGGTATTATCATTGGGTTTCTTTTTGTTTTCATAAAAATATAATCTCTTAAATTATCTTTTACCATAGATTTGATTGTTGCCCAATCTCTAATTCCTCTTTCTTCACATTTTCTTATTTCGTTTTTAACAACTGATTTAACATCATCCATTATACTTTCAGCTTCTCTTACATACACAAAACCTCTTGATATAATATCAGGTCCTGCTACAACTTCACCTGTAGAAGAATCCATAGTTAGAACTACAACAATTAATCCATCTTGAGATAAATGTTGTCTATCTCTTAATACTATATTTCCAACATCTCCTACTCCTAATCCATCAACTAATATTCTACCGCTTGGTACAGAACCGTTAAATCCTATTCCATTTTCATCTATCTCTAATACTCTACCATTTGATAGCATAACTATATTTTCTTTTTTAATTCCCATACTTTGTGCTGTTTCACTATGAGCTATTAATTGTCTATATTCTCCATGAACTGGTATAAAATATTTTGGTTTTGCTAAAGCAAATATCAATTTTTGCTCTTCTTGGCAAGCATGCCCTGATACGTGTATAGCTTCTAATGAACTATATACAACTTCTGCTCCTATTTGCATTAAATCGTCAATTACTTTTGATACAAATTTTTCATTTCCTGGTATTGGTGTTGCAGAAATAATTACTAAATCATTTGGAGTAATTGTAACTTTTCTATGGTCTCCTCCAGCCATTCTAGTTAATGCTGACATTGGCTCTCCTTGGCTTCCTGTTGTTATAATTACTAATTGATCATCTGGGTAATTTTTTATCATATCAATATCTATGAAAATATTTTCTGGACATTCTATATATCCTAATTCTCTTGCGGTATCTATCATATTTATCATACTTCTACCACATACTGCAATTTTTCTACCATATTTTACCGCTGAATTTACGATTTGTTGAACTCTATGAACATTTGAAGCAAATGTTGCAACAACAATTCTTTTTGTACAGTGTAAAAATAGTTTGTCAAAAACTTCTCCTACTGAACTTTCAGACATTGTAAATCCTTTTCTCTCTGCATTTGTACTATCTGACATTAATGCTAAAATTCCCTTGTTTCCTAATTCTGCTATTCTTCCAAAGTCCATAACCTTACCATCTATTGGAGTATAATCAACTTTAAAATCTCCTGTGTGCAAAACTGTTCCAGCAGGTGTAGTTATTGCTAGCATTACTGAATCAGGTATACTGTGTGAACTTCTTATAAATTCTACTTTAAAATTCTTTCCTAATTTAATTGTTTGACCTTGCATTACTTCTATTAATTTTGTGCTTCTTAATAATTTATGTTCCTCTAATTTATTTCTTATTAGTCCTGCTGCTAATCTTGTTGCATAAATAGGAATATTTATTTTCTTTAATAAATAAGGAACTCCTCCTATATGATCTTCATGTCCATGTGTTATTACTAACCCTTTTATTCTATCTACATTTTTCTCTAAATATGTTATATCTGGAATTACTAAGTCAACTCCTAGCATATCATCTTCTGGGAATGATAACCCACAATCAACTACTATTATCTCATCTTCATACTCAAATACTGTTATATTTTTTCCTATTTCATGTAATCCTCCAAGTGGGATTATTTTTAATTTAGATTTTTTAAATATTTCTCCCTCTTTTTTTCTGTTACTTGTTTTTGTATTTCTTCTATTATAAGGTCTTTTAGTAACAGTTTTTGTTGTTTCCGCTTTTTCTTTACTTTCTTTTCTCGTCTTTGAAGATGTTCTACTTGTACTTTTAGTATTTCTTGATTTTGTAGTAGATTTTTTTACTCTTACATTATTTTCTTTTTTCTCTTCAATATTATTATTTTTTTCTTCCAATATAAAATCTCCTTTCTCAATTTTTAAATAAAACTTAAAAAAACTAGTTTAATCATTTAAACTAATTTGACCTAATTTACTAATTTTTATTAAATAACACAAATTTAACAGATTTTTATATATGGCCTTTTTTGGTTCTCTTAACTCATATATAAATTTACATCTGATTATAATAAATTCCGATCAACCTTATTCACACTAGTTATTATTATACTATATATTTTGATTCAAGTCAAATTTGATTATACATTTTTTGCCAATAATTTTGCTAATTTAAATTATTATTATTTTTTCATTTTACAATTTAAAATATAAAAATCTGAAAAAAACAAAAATTTTTTTCAGATTTATTTGCACTTAAAGAAATTTATAAAATAAACTTTTTTTAAATTCCTTTTAATTTAAAGAATCTCTTTTTATAAATTATTCATTAACATTATTTTATTATCTAATTTATTTATAATTTTAGCATAATTAATCCACTCTTTTGACGTCTTTTTATCAACTTTTTCTTTTGCTTTATACTTCATTTTATGTTCTAAATTAGCCCAAAAATCCATAGCCAAAGTTCTTATTTGAACTTCAACCTTAACATATATATTACTATTTGATAAACTAATAGGAACTTCAACAATCAAATGATAACTAGAATATCCACTCTCTTTGGGATGTGTAACGTAATCCTTCTCCTTTATAACATTAACACCAGGGATTTTAACAATCAAATTTCTTAATGTAAATATATCCTTTTTTATAGGACATATTACTCTTATCCCAGCAACATCATTAATTTTATCAATCATCTCTTTATATGTAATATCACATTTCTTATTATTCATTTTATTTATTATACTATCTGGCTCTTTTATTCTAGTATCAATATGATCAATTAAATCATAATTATAAAAAATTTTAAATTCATCTTGTATTATTTCCATTTTTGTCTTTAACTCTTTAATAGCTGTTGAATATATAAACATAAGCTTTTTAAAGGTCTCATCTTCAATTGTAATATCTTTTGTGATTTCTAATAAATTTTCTACTTTTACTAATTCTATATTATCTACTTTTTTATTCTTCATTCTATCATCATCTCTCCTTATTATCGATTAAATGATATCTTTATATTTTAGTATATGCAGATAATATATTTATATTGTTACTTTCTAATAGTTAATTTGTGTTTTTTTAGTGAATTTTATTTTATTATTTATTCAATAGGTCCGTCCCCTGTGGCAATTTTTTGCCAAAAAGGTCCGTCCCCGATGGCAATTTCTTTCTTTTCTCCTGTTTTGTTATTTTCTATTTCTATTTTGTCTCCTTCAGTTTTATCTCCTATTACAATCATATATGGTGTTCCTAAGATTTTACAATCTTTTATTTTGGCTCCTATTTGTATGTTTTCTCTGTCATCTAATATTGCTTTTACTCCATTTTTATTTAATGTTTCATATAATTTGTTTGCTAATTCTACTTTTTCCTCATTATCCGTTTTTGGAATTATTTGTACTTTATATGGTGCTACTGTTTCTGGTAGTACAAATCCACATGGTCCCCATTTTGGATCGTTTATTAGGCATTTTTCGTATAAAGCTGCTAATGTTCTGCTAACTCCTATTCCATAACATCCCATATAATATAGTTGTTCTTTTCCTTCTTTGTTTGTGAATGATCCATTCATCATTTCTGAATATCTTGTTCCTAATTGGAATATATGTCCTAATTCCATTGTTCTAATTTCTTTAAACTTAGATATATCTGTAATTCCATATTCTTTTTCTAAATATTCTTGATAATTTTCTCTTTCTAATATTTCTGTATTTAATCCTATTCCAGTTTCTTCATCATATAAAATTTTATCTTCACCTTGTTCTGATATAAGCATAAATTCTTCTGATTTTTTTCCTCCCATTGCTCCGTTGTCTGCAGCAATTGGAATAACAGGCATTCCTATTTTTTCAAATATTTCTAAAAATGCTTTTCTTGCATTATTATATGATTTTTCCATTCCTGCTTCATCAACATCAAAACTATACGCATCTAGCATTGGGAATGATTTTCCTCTTAATAAATATCCTCTTGTACGTATTTCGTTTCTATACTTTTCGCCTATTTGATAATATGTAACTGGTAAATTTTTATAAGATTTTAGTTTTTCCTTTGCAAATTCAACCATTGCCTCTTCTCCCGTTGGAGCTAAGCAAAATGTACCTTTGTTTGATTCAGTTATCAACATTGTTCCATCATTTACATAGTGATCATATCTTCCTGAATTTTTCCATATTGTGTCTGGTTGTAATGTTGGTAATAATACTTCTATACATCCATATTTATTTAATGTTTCTACAATTATTTTTTCTATATTTCTTCTAACTAATAATGGAACTGTGTTGTATCCAAATAGTCCTGCTCCATATTGAACTAATTGCCCTGTTTTTAATAATATACTTTGACCTGGATACATTTCATCTATATTATTTAATTTTACTGTATTCATACCTGTTTGTGATAATTTCATAATTAATCTCTCCTTAGATTTTAATTTTTACTAGTTTTCTTCTTCATTTTTTTCTTCTTCAATGTTTTTTGTATTATCTATTTGCTCTTCTTGTTCTTTTTCTTCTTTACTATCATTTTCTTCTACTAGTTCATCTATAACTATCTGTCTATTTTCATCTAATTTATATTTTGGCAATTCTGGTAAATCTTTTAAAGACTTATATCCAAACATTCTTAAAAATTCTTGTGTAGTTTTATATGACATCGGTTTTCCTGGTAATTCTATTACTTTACCAGCTTCTTCTATTAATCCATATTCTAATAATTTATAAATACAACCATCTGCTGATACTCCTCTTATTGCTTCTATCTCAGCTCTTGTTATTCTTGGATTATAACTTATTATTGCCAATGTTTCTAAAGCTGCATTTGATATTTTAGGTTTATTTCTTTTATCTAATATTGGATATATGTATTCGTATAATTCTTTTTTTGAACACAATTGATAAGAATCCTCAATTTTTATAATTTCTATTCCTCTATTTTGATTTTCATATTCTTTTTGCATCTTATTGATAATATTATCAATCTCTTCTTCAGAAATTTCTAAACTTAATACTAATTCTTTTTTTTCTACTGGTCTTCCTGCTGCAAAAAGTATTGCTTCTATTATTGATTCAATTTTTTTATCTTCCATTTTCCACCTTTCCGCCATCCGCCTTTTCCACCTTCCCAAATTCCTGAAAACGTATTAATTACAATGTATATATTATGTCATGAAAATACTAATATGTCAATATTTTTTCATTTTTCTTGCACTTTTATTTTTAATATGATACTATTATTAAAAATATTTATGGAGGTAACTCTAATGGAAGAAAAAAAGAATATAGAAATAATTAATGGAGATGGAACAAACTTAGATATCTCACCAGCTTATGACCATTTAAATGGTGAAACTCCTAAACCAAATGATAAAAGACCAAAAAATATTGTAATCCCAAAAATTATAACCAAAAAATCTGATAACGAAAAATCAAAAAAAGATAATGAACAAGAAAGTAAAAAGAAGGAAAATTAATTCCTTCTTTTATTTTTTTAATCTCCATGAATACTTCCACCAATAATTTCTCCAGTATATGCATCAACATATACGTCTAATTGTTGCATTGGATTAGGTTCTTCTGCTGTTTCTATTTTCCAAGCTTTTCTTGTATAATTTGCTTGTCTAGATGGCAAATTATCTGTTTGACTAAATAAACTATTTGGAGTTACATCTATCAAAGAAATATTAATCATTGTTGTATAATCTTTATAGTTTATAATATTATTGTTTTTTCCAAAATTCGAAATATTTTTCTTCCATATATTAATTGCTTCCTCTTTTGTTATCATCGTTTTTCCTTGTATACTTTCATTTTTCCAACCATAAATTTCAGCATTTGTTTTTGGTTTTGTTTCTTGTTTGTTATTTTCGTTTTTGTTACTCTCATTGGTATTTACTGTATTTTTATTTACACTATTTTCTTGTTTTGATTCTGTATATGTAATATCTATTTCCTCTTTTTCATTATTTTTCAAATTTGTAATTTTCATTTTTTTTATTTTATCTTCTGATGTTTTAAATTCATATACATATCCATCCAAGAAAAAACTATACCCAATATCTGTATCCTCTTTATTATGACTTTCATCATTTAAATTTATTTTTTGAACTTTATTTTTCATTAAATACACATTATTATTATAAAAATACTTTAATGTAGTAAGTCCAATTTCTGTATCTTTCCATATTTCTTTTTCTTCTTTATTTTTATAATCAATCTTAAATAATGTTGCTTCATCTTCAATGTCATTATTGTCATCTTTTAATTTTCTTGTATATATGTATCCTTCTTTTCCAATAACTACATCATTACCAAATTTTCCTACTTTATGATTAGTATTATCTTCTAAGTAAACAACATGATATGCTTGTCCATCAGCAAAGTCAATATATGTTAAAAATTTATCTGTTACATCACAAATATAAATTCTTCCTTCTGCCAATTTTTCTTTATTCTCTCCATTTATATTTGCTTTATATAATGCTCTACTTGATAAATCAGTATAATAAATTGTATCATCTTGGATTTTAAAATAATTCTTAACATTATCTATTATTGTTGTAATGTTTTTTCCACTTTTATCCATACAACATATAGATCCTTGTGGTGTTTGATTTATTTCATCAAAACCATTTTGTTTTACGAAGTAGATTTTTTCTTCTGTTAACCATAATTGAGCACATTCCCCATTATATATTTTTGTTATATTTCCTTGAAGGTCTATTTTATAAATTCCTTTTCCTTTGTAGTGTCCAGGAACTCCATAAATATTTTCTCCATCAAAATATATTTTCTCAAGTTCATTTCCTGTAGTATTTACTTTTATTGCTGTTTTTTCTTTTACATTTATTATTTGTGTATTATTATTCAACTTATTAATAAATCCTATATTGTCTCCAATTTTAACAAATTCCCCGCCATTGTGCATACTGTATTCAACCTCTTGAATTTCATTTGGTTCTTCCTCAACTTT
Organism: uncultured Clostridium sp.; assembly: GCA_900556695.1. GTDB lineage: Bacteria > Bacillota > Clostridia > TANB77 > CAG-508 > CAG-269. The sequence continues at coordinate 6,115 of USQA01000001.1, read as the reverse complement.
AGCATCTATTATTTTTTCTTGTTCATTATCAGTATTATTATGATTTTTAATATATACTACCCCTCCTGCCACTATTATTAATGTCAAAATAATAACTATTAAACTTACTTTAATCTTTTTATTCTTCTTTTTCATATTTTCCTCCAAATACTAATAATTATTTTTTAATATTCAATTTTAAAAATAACTATTAAAAAATACAATTTTATTATACTTTTTATATTTGTAAAAAGCAATCACTTTATTATCAAATTTTTATACTTCTTATCGGTCAGATTCAACTTTTTTCCTTGACATTATCAACATTTAGACATATACTAAGAACATAAATTTTTAAACAAAGGAGGCTATTTATAAATGGATAACATGATAGAAATTAGATGGCATGGTAGAGGTGGTCAAGGTGCAAAAACAGCTTCATTATTATTAGCTGATGCTGCATTTAATACCGGTAAATATATACAAGGTTTCCCAGAATATGGACCTGAAAGAATGGGAGCACCTATAACTGCATATAACAGAATTAGTAGCTCACCAATTACTATTCATAGTAATATTTATGAACCTGATTACGTAGTTGTTGTTGATGATTCCCTTTTAGAAACTGTTGATGTTACATCTGGTTTAAAAGAAACTGGTGCAATAGTTATTAATACTACAAAATCAGCAGATTATTTAAAAGATGTATTAAAAGGATATAAAGGAAATGTTTATACAATAGATGCAAGAAAAATCTCTGAAGAAGCCCTTGGAAGATATTTTCCAAATACACCTATGCTTGCAGCAATAGTAAAAGTAAGTGGAATTATGTCTGATGAAGAATTTTTAAATGATATGACTGGTTCTTTTAAACATAAATTTGCCAAAAAACCTGAAGTTATTGATGGTAATATGAAAGCTTTAGAATTGGCATTAAAGGAGGTTAAAAAGATATGACAAAAATAAATGCAAATACACCTATGGAAGAAATGACTCCTGGTGGAGATATTTATCAAGCTGGAAATGCAAGAGAATTTAAAACTGGAGATTGGCGAAGCATTAAACCTATCTTTTTAAGTGAAAAGTGCAAACAATGTGGTTTATGTTTTCCTGTTTGCCCTGATGATGCTATTCCAGTTAGCAAAGATGGTAAAAGAGCAGATTTCGATTTTGATTATTGCAAAGGTTGTGGCGTTTGTGCCAAAGTTTGCCCTTTTGGAGCTATTGAAATGAAAGAAGAATAGTAAGATTATAAATATACAAAATTAATTAGAAAGAAAGGAAGAAAAAACATGAGTATAAGAGAAAGATTAAGTGGTAACGAAGCAGTAGCAACTGCTATGAAACAAATCAATCCTGATGTAGTTGCAGCATTTCCTATTACTCCATCTACTGAAATACCTCAATACTTTTCAACATTTGTAGCAAATGGTACAGTTGATACAGAATTTGTTGCAGTTGAAAGTGAGCATAGTGCCATGTCAGCTTGTATCGGTGCAGAAGCAGCTGGTTCAAGAGCTATGACAGCAACATCAGCAAATGGATTATCATTAATGTGGGAAATGATTTATATTGCTTCAAGTTTAAGATTACCAATTGTTTTATCATTAGTAAATAGAGCTGTATCTGGTCCATTAAATATTCACAATGACCATTCAGATGCAATGGGAGTACGTGATAGTGGATGGATTATGCTATTTTCAGAAAATAATCAAGAAGCATATGACAATACATTAATGGCACATAGAATTGCAGAACATAAAGATGTTATGCTTCCATTAATGGTATGCCAAGATGGATTTATTACTTCTCATTCTATTGAAAATATAGAACTTGTAGAAGACGAAAAAGTAAAAGAATTTGTAGGTGAATATCATCCTGAACATTATTTATTAAATAAAGAAGAACCAATTGCAGTTGGACCTTTAGATGTTCAAAGTTACTTATTTGAGCACAAAGCACAACAAGCTAAAGCAATGATAAATGCTAAAAAAGTTATTTTAGAAGTTGCAAAAGATTTTGAAAAAATGACTGGTAGAAGTTATGGATTTTTTGAATCTTATAAATTAGACGATGCAGAAGTTGCTATAGTTTGTATGAATTCAACAGCTGGAACAACAAAATTTGTTGTAGATAAATTAAGAGAACAAGGAATAAAAGCAGGACTTTTAAAAGTTCGTGTATTTAGACCTTTCCCAGCAAAAGAAATTGCAGAAGCTTTAAGTCATTTAAAAGCTATAGCAGTTTTAGATAAATCAGATTCATTAAATGCTGCAGGTGGCGCATTATTCGAAGATGTAACATCTGGTTTATATGTAAATCAAAAAAATGTACCTGCTGTAAATTACATTTATGGTATAGGTGGTAGAGATACAAAAGCAGATGATATCGAAAATGTTTATAAAGATTTATTAGAAATCGCAAAAACAGGTAAAGTAGATAACCCTTATAGATATTTTGGATTAAGAAAGGAAGGTGACAAGAATGCCTTATAATGTTAAAGAAGTAGTCGGAAACAAGCCTTCAAGATTTACTGCTGGACACAGAATGTGTGCTGGTTGCGGTGCTCCTCCTGTTGCAAGACATATAATGAGAGCATTAAAACCAGAAGACCATGCTGTAGTTGCTGGAGCAACAGGTTGTATGGAAGTTTCTACATTTATTTATCCATACACAGCTTGGACAGATTCATTTATCCATACAGCATTTGAATGTGCAGCTAGCACTTTATCTGGTGCAGAAGCAGCATATGTTTCAATGAAAAAACAAGGAAAACTACCTAAAGATGGAGAAACAAAATTCATAGCATTTGGTGGAGACGGTGGAACATATGATATAGGATTACAAAGTTTATCAGGAGCCATGGAACGTGGACATGATATGGTTTATGTATGTTATGATAATGGTGCATATATGAATACAGGTATTCAACGTTCATCTGCAACACCAAAATTTGCAGATACAACAACATCACCTGCCGGAAAAGTACTTCCTGGAAAAATGCAATCAAGAAAAGACTTAACCAAAATAATGGTAGGACATCACTTACCATATGTAGCACAAACAATTGGATATATGAACTTTAAAGACCTATATGAAAAATCAGAAAAAGCTATATACACAAAAGGCCCAGCATTCTTAAATGTAATGGCTCCATGTCCTAGAGGATGGGGATATCCAACAGACATGTTAATGCAAATAAATAAATTAGCAGTAGAAACATGCTACTGGCCACTATATGAAGTAATAGATGGAAAATATAAAATAAATTACAAACCAGCTAAAAAACTACCAATAGAAGAATTTTTAAAACCACAAAAAAGATTTAAACATATGTTTAAACCAGGAAATGAATGGATGATAGAAGAATTCCAAAAAGAAGTAGATAAAAGATGGCAAGAACTATTAGACTTAGAAGAAATAACAAATAGAGATTAGATTTAATCTAATCTCTATTTTGTCTTTTAGGGATTAAAAATATTAATCCTACTAATATTGGTAAATAAAATGTATATATTCTCCAAAATAAGATTGACATGTTTATTGTATCTCCTTTAAAGATAGAATTAAACAATAAATAAAATCCTCCTTCTGCTCCTAATCCAGATCCTGGAGTTGGAATAAATGTCATTATTAATAATAAAAAAGCTTGCACTGGTACTATTTGAAAGAAATTTATACCATAATTTCCAAATGCTCTATATATCATATATGTTATTGAATAATATGCCAAACTTTGTATTACTGCTATAATAAACATTTTTAAAACCATTTTCTTTTCTGATTTCATAAGCACAAATTGATTTCTAAAATTGCTAATACTTTTATCCATTTTTTCCTTTGCTTTTTCTTTATCTTTTATCACATGTATCTTTGCCAAAATATTAATGATAGAATTTGCAATAAATGTTATTATTTCTTTTTTTATTCCTGCTAATATAACAGCTATTATAGCTATAATATTTAATATAACTCCTACAATTGCTACCCATATATAATCTCCCATTAATTCTTTTACAAATCCAAATTCAGTTAATACAATAACAATAGTAGTAGTAACTAAAGCTGTTTGAGTTATTGCAAATTTCATTGCCATAGCAGAAAAAGAATCGCTTACTCTTCTTCCCATCTTATTTAACTCATATGCTTGCATTGGCTGTCCACCAGTTGAAAAAGGTGTTATATTATTAAATAACTGTCCTATCATAGCTATTTTTACTGAATCAAAAATTTTTTGGTCTTTGTATATTCTTTTTATTGGTATATGTAAATTTAATCCTTCACAACTCCAATGTACAAGTAAGCACAAACCACCTAAAAATACCCATTTATAGTCTACAGTCTTTAATATCTTTATAATATTATCTATACCATCAACTTTTAACATATATATTAATAAAACTATAAATATCGCAACTATTAATAATATATTAAAAGTTGTAGTCTTTTTATTTGTTGGATTTTTCTCAATTATATTTTCTTGAGTATCTAAATTTTCCTTTTTTTCAGCAGTATTATCAAATTCTTCTTGCACTAATTTTCCCCCTTATACTTCTATATAAATATTATATACTTTATTATATTAATAAATCAATTATTTTTTTATTTTATATATTTTTACAGATAATTATTTATAAAAAAATAAAGGAGTATTTAACTCCTTCTTCTTTTATATTTATTACTAATTTTTATTCTTCAACTGGTGCTTCTACAGGACAAACTCCTGCACATGTACCACAAGATATACATGCTGATTCATCAATTACGAATTTATCATCTCCTTGTGATATACATCCTACTGGACATTCAGCAGCACATGCTCCACATGATATACATTTATCTGTAATTTTGTATGCCATTTTGTTTCACCTCCTAAAACTAGTATTTATTTTCTTTACTAATCTCTTAGTTATTTTTTTCTTCTAATTCCTTATCTTCTTTTTGTAATTTTTCTAATTCTTCAAGTTCCTTTTTATGTTCTATTTCTTCAGAGTCAATTTTTTCATTAGCTACATCTTTAATTATTTTTACATCTTTTGCATTATATTTTTTGTAGAAATAGCCTTCACCATCTTTAAATTTAACTCTTATTTGTTCTTTTAAAGTTTCTATATTTTCAACTTCTCCTTGCCCTTCTTCTGTTTCAACAATAGCTCCTATATTAGGCATTTTCTTTAACTTTTCTTCATAAACTTCATTCTCATATTTCAAACAGCACATTAATCTACCACAATTGCCTGAAATTTTAGATGGATTTAAAGATAAGTTTTGTTCTTTTGCCATTTTTATTGATACAGCTTCAAAGTCACTTAAGAAAGAACAACAACAAAGTTCTCTTCCACAAACTCCATTACCACCTATTCTTTTTACTTCATCTCTTACACCTATTTGTCTTAATTCTATTCTTGTTTTATAAATAGCTGCTAAATCCTTTACCAACTCTCTAAAGTCTATTCTTCCATCAGCAGTAAAATAGAATAATATTTTACTATTGTCAAACTTAAATTCAACATCTGTTAAATTCATATTTAATTTATGTTCTTTTATTTTCTTTGTACATACTTTAAAAGCTTCTTTTTCCTTTTTTCTGCAATCTTCATAATGTTTATGGTCTTTATAATTAGCAATCCTAATAACTTTTTTTAATGGTTCAATAATTTTATCATCTTGAACTGATCTGTTAGGAATCATGACTTCTCCATATTCTTCCCCTTGAGATGTTTCTACTATTACTTTATCTCCATTTTTTACTTTTAAATTTTTAGGATTGAAAAAATATATTTTTCCTAATTTTTTAAATCTAACTCCAATTATATTTTTCAATTATTTTTCATTCCCTTCTATGAACTAAAAGATAATTATTATTTTAATTAATTTCTTCCCATATATTAAATAACATATTATCTATACTCATATCATAATTTGCATTAGATTTCAATCTTTTTTTTGTATCCTCTACTATATTTATACAATTTGCATATTTATTAGACCTCTTTGCCATATCTAATAATACAATATTTATATAATCTAATATCTCAAATTTTTCATCTTTTGCTTTATAAATTACATCTGCCTTATTTAATGTGTCTATTTTATCTCGTTTTTCTAAATTTATTATTACATTTTCTATTTGCTC